>JAAXUA010000006.1 GCA_013336275.1 Candidatus Falkowbacteria bacterium | reverse complement strand
ACAGCTAAGGTTTAAGCGGCTTACATGCGCACAAGCCCACCGAAGCTTGGACTGTCCCTGATTCTAGGGCCAGAGGTACGTTCTTATCTTCACTCGCAGCCTCTTCTTCACGGAAGAGGCGTTTTTGTTCATATGTAACAGCCCCGCTTCCGCGGGGCTTTTTCTTTTTGATGATCTTGGCTAGATATTGTCCGGTGAGGCTCTTTTTGACTTTCGCTACTTCTTTCGGTGTGCCTTGGGCCACGATCTCGCCGCCCTTGTCGCCGCCCTCGGGACCGAGGTCGATAATGTGGTCGACCGATTTGATGACGTCGAGGTTGTGCTCGATGATCAGGACGGTGTTGTTCTTGTCGACCAAGCGGTTCAAGACATGGAGCAGGCGCTTGATATCGTCGAAGTGCAGACCTGTTGTCGGCTCGTCCAGGATGTATAAGGTCTTGCCGGTAGCGCGGCGCGAAAGTTCCGAGGCCAGTTTGATGCGCTGGGCTTCGCCGCCAGACAAGGTGGTGGCCGATTGCCCGAGCTTGATATAGCCGAGACCGACATCACAGAGGGTCGAAAGCTTCTGATGGACAGCTGGGATATTTTTGAAGAACTTGGTCGCTTCTTCTACGGTCATGGCTAGGATATCGGCAATGTTCTTTTCCTTGTAGTGGACTTCGAGCGCTTCCTTGTTGTAGCGCTTGCCGTGGCAGACTTCGCATTCGACGTAGACGTCGGGCAGGAATTGCATCTCGATCTTGACCATACCGTCGCCTGAGCAGGCTTCACAGCGGCCGCCGACGACATTGAAGGAAAAGCGTCCGGCCTTGTAGCCGCGGATCTTGGCTTCGGGCATATTCGCGAACAGGTCGCGGATCGGAGTGAAGACGCCGGTATAAGTGGCCGGATTGGAACGCGGGGTGCGGCCGATCGGCGATTGGTCGATATGGATGACTTTGTCGATATGGGAAAGGCCTTCGATCAGCTTGTGTTTGCCAGGCATTTCTTTGGCCCGATAGAATTTCTGGTTCAGGGCAGTGGCCAGAATATCGATCATCAGGGTCGATTTGCCGGAGCCGGAGACGCCGGTGATGGCGACGAATTTGCCTAAAGGAATCTCGACATCGATATTTTTCAGATTGTTCTCTTCGGCTCCGAGGATTTTGATCGAATTGCCGCTGCCCGCGCGGTATTTAGCCGGAATGGCGATGGACTTCTTGCCCGAGAGGTATTCGCCGGTCAGGGATTTGGCTTTTTTAACCTGGTCAGGCGTGCCTTGGGCCACGATCTGTCCGCCGTGCTCGCCGGCACCAGGGCCGACATCGATCAGCCAGTCAGCGGCTAGCATGGTAGCTTCGTCGTGTTCGATGACGATGACCGAGTTACCGATATCGCGGAGCTCTTTCAGGGTCTCGATCAGCTTGTCGTTGTCGCGCTGGTGCAGGCCGATCGACGGCTCGTCGAGGACGTAGAGCACGCCGACTAGGGCCGACCCGATCTGGGTGGCCAGGCGAATGCGCTGGGCTTCGCCGCCGGAAAGGGTATTGGCCGAGCGGTCGAGGGTTAGGTAATCAAGCCCGACGTTGGAGAGGAACTCCAGGCGGGAACGTATTTCCTTGAAGATCAGTTTGGATATTTTCTTTTCGCGCTCGGTCAGGGTCGAACCGCCTTCAAGCTGGATGAAGAAGGCCTTGCAGGCGTCGATCGGCTTGGTGGTGACGTCTTGGATCGAGAGATCGGCGATGGTGACAGCCAGCATTTCCGGCTTCAGGCGTTTGCCGTGGCAGGTCGGGCAGATTAGGACGCGCATGAAGCTCTCGATTTCCTTGCGGATGTAGTCGGATTCGGTCTGTTGGTAGCGGCGTTCAAGATTAGGGATGACGCCTTCGAATTCGGTGGTCAGCTCGCCGGTGAAACGGGCGCTTTCATATTCGACCTGGTAGTTCTTGTCACCGGAGCCGTAGAGGACGATATCCAGCTGTTTCTTGGTCAGGTCCTTGATGGCAGTGTTGAGATCGAAGCCGTTTTTCTCGGCGACCGTGCCGAGAATCCGCATCAGCCAAGTCTGGCCCGGCGTATTGCCGTGCGACCATGGCTTGATGGCGCCTTGGGCGATGGTCAGGTTCTTGTTGAGGATCAGGACGGGATCGATCTCCAGCTTGGTGCCGAGACCGGTACAGTCAGGGCAAGCGCCGTGGGGGGAGTTGAAAGAGAAATTGCGCGGCTCGAGTTCGGGCAGGCTGATGCCGCAATCCGGACAAGCGAATTTGCGGGAATAGGTCACACGTTCCTGTCCGTCGGCGGTCATGACTTCGACGACATCGCTGCCTAGGTCCAGGGCTTTCTCGACGCTCTCGCTCAAACGGGAGAGGTCGGATTTATTGGTCGTAACGGTCAAGCGGTCGATGACGATGGCTAGGCTGTGTTTCTTCTGCTTGTCGACGGCCAGGTCTTCGGCCTCCTCAAGCGAATAGATGGTGTTGTCGAACAGGACACGGCTGTAGCCGGCTTTGGCGATGGCGATCAGCACGCTCTTATGTTCACCTTTCTTGTCTTTGATGATCGGAGCCAAGAGCACTACTTCTTTGGCAGTGCAGCCCTTGGTGACGCGATTGACGATCTCGTCGACGGTATATGGTTTGACCTTCTGGCCGCATTGCGGGCAATGAGGCACGCCGATGCGGGCGTAAAGCAGGCGCAGGTAATCGTAGATTTCGGTAACGGTGCCGACGGTCGAACGAGGATTATGCGAGGCGGTCTTCTGGTCGATGGAGATGGCAGGGGAGAGCCCTTCGATCGAATCGACGTCAGGCTTATCCATCAGGCCGATGAATTGCCGGGCGTAGGCTGAAAGCGACTCGACATAGCGGCGCTGGCCTTCGGCGTAGATGGTGTCGAACGCCAGGCTGGACTTGCCGGAGCCGGACAGGCCGGTAATCACGACGAATTTGTCACGCGGGATGGTGACATCGATATTCTTTAAATTGTGCACGCGGGCACCCTTGATGACGATGGCATTTTGTTGGGCCATGGAAGGAAATTTAAACCCGAGACTCGGTCTAAGGAGATTTATTTAAATCGCAACTTATTGTACTGGAAAAAAAGGGTTTTGGCAAGGGTATCGGCCGAATGAAAAAACCCGCCTGGTAAGAGACGGGTTTGGCTGATGTTAGCCGAACGTTTCGGTTATTCCAAAACGAGAGTGATGCCCATATCGACGAGGCCGGATTTGAGCCATTCTTGGTGTTCCGGTATGGTCAATAGGAAATTGTCCTGAGGGAAGGTGATGGCCGTCATGCAGCCATTGCAGACCATGACGCTGTAATTGGTGTGGTGTCCTCCGCCGACCGGTGCATATTCGATCAAGTGCGGAGCGGAGTAATTGTGTTCGTGTTCGCCCATGACGATGATTTCAGATTCTGGGCAAGGAACTGCCGCTTTGCGCTTCGGTCGGCAGTTCAGGGCGGGGAGAAGTAGGAATATGAAGGAGCAGTAGATCGCCATGACGACGATGACCCAGAAAAGGACATCGCTGCTTTTGGCGATCGGCCGGTTCAGCAGAGTGGCAAGCGAGTTGAGGGCGTCGTCAAAAGTCATGTGCCACCTCCTTGGCAGGTTTCTGTCGAAAGTCTCGAGCGGATGTCGCGGTAGCGCTGGAAGGCGCCCCACAGGGTAAAGAGCATGAAATAAATCTGGACAAAAACCATGCCTATGTTGTCTTTGGCGTAGCAATCGATGGAGCCGCCGATTTGGCCGCCGACCATCATGGCTGAGAACCAGAGGTAGTGCCGGTCGGACAGTTCGCCTTTGCGGTACTGCATCCAGGCCCAGCCGCCCATCATGACGGCCAGCAGGGGCCAGGTGATGTATTCGATTCTCATACTCCCTCCTTTGCGCAGCCAGCGAAAATCGCGGCAAGTTCAGCGAAGCTCTCGACGACCAGGTCGGCGCCGCAGTTATAAAGCCGAGGCGATGGATAGGAGGTGGTGATGCCGATAGTGCGGCAGCCAGCGCTTTTGGCGCTGGTAACGCCATTGTCAGAGTCTTCGATGACGATGCAATGGCTTGGCCGGACGCCCAATTTCAGGGCGGTCTTCAGGTAAGGCTCGGGGTGCGGCTTGCCGTTGGCCACCTCATCGCCGGTAAGGACTTCGTCGAAGTAGCGTTCGAGATCGAACCGGTCGAACACGAGCTCTTGGATGGCTCGGTTGCTCGAGGTGGTCAGTGCACACAGTCCGAAGAGCGATTGCGCTCCTTTGATGAAGCGGATAGCGCCTTCGATTTCCTGCAGGCCGGTTGCGGCTAGCTCGAGATAGAGCCTGGTTTTGCATTCGACGAACTGCTGGGGCGAAACGCCGCCCTTGGAATAGGTGTTCAGGATGTGGCAGGCGATATCGATCGCCGTCTTGCCTTTGAATCCGTCCCATTCGGAAAAGGGAATCTCGATGCCGAAATGCTGGCAAGCAGCCTTTTCGGCTTCCACGTGGATCGATTCGGAATCGACGATGACGCCGTCCATATCGAAGATGATTGCCTCCGCTCCTTGCAAAATGTTCTGTCCGTTCATTTGGCCTCCCTTGGCTATGGTTTTTTGCGTTTTTGGTTTTCAAACAGCACATCGCATATTAGCATCGCCGGGCTGAAAAATCAACAACCATAGCAAAAAAATAGGATATTCGGCCCTAGCGCCGAAGGTTGCAGATTGGCCCGAGGACTGATACACTGAAGCTATAAACAAACACTATGACCAATATTCTTATTATTTTTTTGCTAATATTACTGATTGCCGGCCTAGGGCTGGTTGTTTTTCTGCTTTTGCGCAAGAAAGAAGGTTCGCTCGAGTCGGAAAAGCTGATCATGATGATCGAGCAGCTGCGCCGGGAGAATCAGGAGCTTCGAGTCCAGCAGCGCGAAGAACAGAAAGAGATGCGCCAGATACTCGATCAGAAGCTCTCCGAGACCCATCAGGCCCATCAGGAACAGTACGGGCATACCACCAGAATTATCCAAGGAATCACCGGCCAATCGGCCAAGCTGATATCCGACGTCACGGAAAAACTGACCAAGCTCGACGAGACCAACAAGCAAGTGGTCAACTTTTCGGCTCAGCTGCAGAATCTGCAGGACATTTTGAAGAATCCGAAGCAACGCGGCGTCCTGGGCGAATATTTCCTTGAAGAGACCTTGAAAAATGTCTTGCCGCCCAACTCGTACCAGATGCAATACCCATTCAAGGACGGCACGATCGTCGATGCGGTCGTCTTCGTCAAGGACAAGGTCATTCCGGTCGACTCGAAATTTTCTTTGGAGAATTATGAACGCATCCTGACCGCGACTGACAGCGAAACCCGTGAGAAATTTGAGAAACTGTTCAAGCAGGATTTGAAAAACCGCATCGATGAGACCTCTAAATACGTCAAGCCATCCGAGAAGACGATGGACTTCGCCTTCATGTTCATTCCGTCGGAAGCGATCTATTATGATTTGCTGATCAACAAGGTCGGTGCGGCCCAGATCAACACTCGCGACTTGATCGATTACGCTTTCAAGGACAAACACGTCATCATCGTCTCGCCGACATCGTTCCTGGCCTACCTCCAGACGGTGCTGCAAGGCCTTCGCGCCATGCAGATCGAGGAGAGCGCCAAGGAAATCAAAGCCAATGTCGAGAAGCTGGGTAAGCACATCCTGTCCTACGATGATTTTTTGAAGAAGCTCGGCGGCAGCCTCTCTACCACGGTCAATCATTACAACAATGCTTATAAGGAGTTCAAGAAGATCGACAAGGACGTGATCAAGATCGCGGGCAGCGAATCGAAAATCGAGGCCCTGGCTTTGAATCGGCCTCAGCTTGAAGACTAAGACAATGACGGCAACCTCTGAGACAATACAGCAGACAAGGCAATCGGTAATGGCGACGATTGCTTTTTTTGACTTGTTCAATTATCCCTTGACCGCCCGTGAAGTCTGGCAGTCGGCCTTTGGCTTGGCTGCCGGATATGACGAGACACTGCAGGAGCTAGACGCCTTGGTGTCCGAGAAGCGGCTGGCGCAGGCGCAGGCGTTTTATTTCTTGCCCGGGCGCGAGGAGCTGGTAACTATCCGGCACGAGCGCTATAACATCACGTCCGAAAAGTTCAAGTATGCCCTGCGGGCCGCCCGGCTTTTCCGCTGGCTGCCCTGGATCAAGCTGATTACCGTGGGCAACCTGATCGGCGGCCACAACTTGCGCCGCGAAAGCGATATCGACCTCTTGATCGTGACAGCCAAGGGTCGGCTGTGGGCAAGTCGCTTGCTGGTGACCACGATTACCAAATTTCTCGGCTGGCGTCCGCAAGCGGGCAACAACCAAGATAAGATCTGCCTGAGTTTTTGGGCCAGCGAAGAAGGCTTGGACTTTTCAGGTTTCAGGCTGCCGGGCGGCGACCCCTATTTCCGCTATTGGCTGGCCGGGTTGTACCCGATTTACGATAACGATAGCGTCTACGATAAGTTGATTGCAGCCAATTCTTGGCTCGCTCAGGAACTGCCTCGATGGTCGCCCAAAGCGACGGTCCGTTGGCGCCGGGTGGGCGGTCGGATCGGTCTCTTGGCGGCCGCTGTCTTCGATCGGCTTTTCGGCTGGTCCGAAAAACTGGCCAGAAAGATCCAGCTCAGGCTGATGTCGCCGGAACTTAAGCGTTTGGCTAATCAGGACACCCGGGTGGTGGTCAACGACTGCGTGCTGAAGTTCCATGCCAATGACCGGCGGGAAGAGTACCGCAGAAGATTGGCAGAAAAATTGCAAGGAATTTCATAATTTCCATAAGTATGACTTTGAAAAAAATCATCGAATACGGCTCATACCTATTCTTATTCATATTGCCGTGGCAGACGCGCTGGATTTTTCATGCTGGGATTATCCAAGGCGGAACCTCAGAGTATCTTAATTACAGCTTGTATGGCAGCGATGTCATCGCCTTAGCCTTGCTGCTTTTGGCCGGCCTCTATTTCTGGCGTTTGCGCGGGTTTGGCCGTCGGGCTGACCGTGTCAAAGGCATCATTGCCGCTTGCGCCGGCGCTTATTTCGCTTTTTCGATCGCCCAAGCGCCTGATCGCGCCTTGGCCGAGTTCGTTGCCTTGCGTTTGGCCTTGGCTATCGCCATGGTGCGGTTGTCCTTGGTTTTTGCCGAGAAAACCAGAGCCGCTTTCTGGCTGGCCGCCGGGCTGGTGCTGCCGGCTTGGCTGGCCGTCTGGCAGTTCCTGACTCAGAGCACTTTTGCGAATAAATGGCTCGGGCTGACTCGGCATATCGCCGCCGAACCAGGCACCTCGGTAATTGAGCGGTATCCGCTCGGCCAGCTGCCGGAGCGCTGGCTCCGGGCCTATGGTAGCTTCGATCACCCGAACATTCTCGGAGGAGCTATGGCCGTCGGTTTGATTTTCGCTTTGTGGCTCTTGGCCGAGTGGTATTATAGTAAAGAAAAAGATAACTTGCGCCTGTTGCTTTATGTGATCATCGCCAGCTTGTCGGCCGGGCTGTTCGTCAGCTTCAGCCGCGGAGCTTGGCTCGGCCTCTTTTTGGGTACGGCCATCTCTTTGTTGATAACCGTCTGGCTCAAGCGCTGGCGGGAGCTGCGACCTTGGCTGGTCGGCGTAGCGGTCATCGCGGCCATCTTCGCCTTCTTCATGGTGCCATTTCGCGACCTGGCAACCAGCCGCTTCACCGCACAAGACCGGCTTGAGCTCAAATCGACGAGCGAACGGCTGGGCAGCTATAGGCAGGCGTCCGCTCTACTCAAGGGACATTGGTTGGCAGGAGTTGGTTTGGGCAACTATGTGCCAGCGCTTGAGCGAACTGAGCCGAGCCAACCGGCTTGGTACTACCAGCCGGTCCACAATACTTTTTTGTTGCTGTTGTCCGAATTCGGGTTGGTTGGCTTATTGATGATTATTCTTATCCTCGGAACCTTCGTCTTCAAGGATCAGTTGCCGCCATTCATTCAGCTCTCCAAGGAGCAGCTGAAGATCAGGAAGCTGATCGAAGACTACGGACGCTTCGATCTGTCAATCACCGCGGCGACGGTTTCGATCGGCACGATGATGCTGTTCGACCACTGGTGGTGGAGCCTGCATTTCGGCGTCTTCCTCTTCTGGGCTATCGTTTCCTTGGCCGCTTTGCCGAAGAAAACGGTTGAATAATCGTGTCGTTTAGGCTATAGTAAGGTGATAATAAAGCGAAAAAACCATATGCATACATTGAAAAAGAATCGGAACGACCTATCGTTCCTGACCGTGCCGATGCCGGGCGCTAAGACCGTGACGGTCCTGGTCCTGATCGGCACCGGCGCCAAATACGAAGATAAGCGCGAGAGCGGCGTCTCACATTTTTTGGAACATCTTTTCTTCAAGGGCACCAAGAAGTATCCGAACCCCATGGCGCTATCGAGCGCGATCGATGCCATCGGCGGCGAATCGAACGCTTTTACCAGCAAGGAATTCACCGGTTATTATATGAAAGTCGCGAGCGCCAAGGCCGAGACGGCTTTGGCTATGGTCGCGGAGATGCTCTTGAATTCCAAGTTCGATGCGGCCGAGATGGCCAAGGAGCGCGGCGTCATCATCGAGGAGATCAATATGTACGAGGATAATCCGATGATGAGCATCGAAGACGTGCTCGAGGAGTGCCTTTACGGCGACACCCCGGCCGGACGCGAGACTTCGGGCAGCAAGGAGACGGTTTCGGCCCTGACCCGCGAGGATATTGTCCGCTATTTCTCGGCCCAGTACCAGCCGCACAACACCATCGTCTGTCTGGCCGGCAATTTCAGCAAATCGTTCGCCGCGAAAGCCGAAAAAACCTTCGAAGCTTTCGCCTCCAAGCATCAAGAGAAGAATTTCAAAGAAAAAGCGGCCGTAGCCGTCAGCCAGAAGGCGCCGCAGCTCAAGATAAAGTTCAAACAGACCGACCAGGCCCACTTCTCGCTCGGCGTTCACGCCCTGCCGCACGGCCATCCGGATGAGACGATCCTGAAAGTCATGGCGGTAATCCTTGGCGGCTCGATGAGTTCGCGCCTGTTCAACGAGATACGCGAGAAGCGCGGTTTGGCCTACTATGTCCGCACCAGCGCCGAGAGCTACACCGATTGCGGCTATTTGACTACCCAGGGCGGCGTTCGCGTCGAGGCGATGAAAGAAGTGATTAAAGTGACTCTGGCCGAATACGCCAAGATGGCGAAGACCCCGGTCCCGGCCAAGGAACTGGCTCGCGTCAAGGATTTGATCAAGGGCCGCATACCGTTGGCTTTGGAGTCGTCCGATGACCTGGGCGAGTGGTATGCCCGCCAAGCGGTGATGAAGCTGACCCAGGAGCGCACGGGGCAAGTCTCGCGTGCCAAGCTTTATTCTCCTGAAGAATTTTTCAAGAAGATCGACGCGGTGACCGCCGCCGATATCAAGCGCGTGGCCAAGAGCGTCTTCGTGGCCGACAAGCTGAATTTGGCCATCATCGGCCCCTACAAGAACGAGGCCGAGTTCAAGAAATTATTGAAGTTCTGATATGTCATTGGAGGCAACACACATAAGATTTGCCCTGGATGTTATCGGCAAGTACGAAATCAAGGACATGGCCCAGTATCTGAGCGGCGCCGTCTACCCCGACAGCCGCTATGTTGCCAAAATCGAACGCGAGCTGACCCATAATCCAAGCGTTTTGGAGGCGTCGTTCGCTGACACCGATTTCAAGAAGGGCTGGCAGAGCCATTTCCTGTGCGACGTGATATATGACAAGGTTAAACGGACCGTTCTACCAGAACTGACCTTTCTTGACTCTGGTGGCCGTGATGACTGGATCCTCTCCACGGCGCTCAAATTGGTCCAGGATATCGACGACATGCCGCGTTTCAATCTGCAGGGCTGCCTGCCGGCCTTGGATTTCGCCGCCAACCCTAACGGCGAGGACTTGGCCAAGATCATGCGATACAATCAGGCGGTCAGGGAATTATATCTGGATAAGCGGGCATGCAAGATAGATGATTATCGCAAGGTTTTCGATGTTTTCGGCATCGGCCGGGAATCCATCGCAAAAATAATCGAGCAGGCCAAAGCCTTGAACGATGACCAGGAGATCTTGGCCCGGATCAGATCAATCTATAGCCTGATGGTGGCCGAGGCGCTGGCATAAGCTTGAATCAGCCATGAAATTAGAAGAGTCGCAAAATATCGTCTGGGGCATCTCTGGGAAAGGGGATGGCCGGATGAAAATGTTGGAAACCAGCGATGAAGAGGCCAGGGAGAACCGCGGCCGTTTTTTCGGCCAGCTCGGCCTAGCTCCGGAAAATATCGTCTCGGCCGGATTGGTGCATTCGAACAGGGTGGCCGCGATCAAGGACGCCCTGGTTCCGGTGATTGCCGAAACCGACGCCCTGGTTACTGACCGGAAAGGCTTGGTCCTGTCCCTGACCGTGGCCGACTGCGCCCCGCTCTATTTTTATGACCCGAAGCGCCAAGCCGTGGGCTTGGCCCATGCCGGCTGGAAAGGCGTCGTCGGCAATATCGGCGGGGAAACTGTCGCCAGACTGCGATCCGAGTTCGGCTCGCAGTCGGCGGATATCATGGTCCTGGTCGGTCCGCACATCCGCAAATGCCATTTCGAAGTCCAGGAGGACGTGGCTAGCCAGTTTGCCGATTTTGGTGATAGTATGGAATCGAGGGACGACAAGACCTATATCGACCTGTCGGCCGTCATTTTGAAGCAGTTAGCAGCCGCCGGGGTCAGGGAGGAAAACATCAGCCTCAGCCCGGAGTGCACCTTTTGCGAAGATAATAAATATTTCTCATACCGCCGGGACAAGCCGGCCAGGCTGGAAGCCATGGCCGCCTACATCGGCCTCAAATAAAGATGTCTAATCTGATGGAACAATTGAATCCGGAGCAGCTCAAGGCCGTCCTGCATAAGGAGGGGCCGCTTTTGATCGTAGCTGGCGCCGGGACGGGCAAGACCCACCTTCTAACCCAGAAGATCGGCTACATCATCGAGCAGGGCTGGGCCAAATCGGACCAGATCCTGGCCCTGACCTTCACCGAGAAGGCGGCCGGCGAGATGGAAGAGCGGGTCGACAAGCTTCTGCCCATGGGCTATCTGGATTTGTGGATCAATACCTTCCACGGCTTCGCCGAACGGATCATCAAGCAGCATGGGCTCGAGATCGGCTTGCCGACAGACTTCAAGCTGTTGAACGAATTCGAGCAATGGATCCTGATTAACAAGAACCTGCCACGTTTGAATCTCAAATACTATCGTCCGGCTGGCAATCCGACCAAGTTCATCCAAGCGCTGGTCAGGCATTTTTCCCGTTTGAAGGACGAGGAGATCGCCCCAGCCGATTATCTGGCCTACGTCGAGGAACTGGAACAGAATTTCGACAAGAAGCTCGGCGGCAAAGCTCCGGCTAAGGCCAAGAAGAGTAAAAGCAAGACCGGCAAGCTTGATGGCGCACTCAAGCGATTCTACGAAGATCTGGACCTCGAAGAGGTCTCGCCCGAAATCATTGAACAGGAAGTGGCGCGCCTCTCCGAAGTGGCAAACGCCTATCATACATACCAGCAGCTGCTTTTGGAAAACGGCTGCCTGGACTTCGGCGACCTCATCAATTACTGCCTGAAGCTGTTCAAAGAGCGGCCGCTCTTGCTCGAGCAATATCGTCAGCAGTTCAAATATATCCTGGTCGATGAGTTTCAGGACACCAACTGGGCCCAGTACGAGCTGGTAAAACTTTTGGCCGCTCCCAAGAACAACCTGATTGTGGTCGGCGATGACGATCAGTCGATTTACGCCTTTCGCGGCGCCTCGATGAGCAACATTCTCCAGTTCCGCAGCGACTACCCCAAGGCCGAACAGGTGGTGCTGACCGAGAACTATCGCAGCCGCCAGAACATCCTCGACCTGGCCTACGAATTCATCAAATTGAACAACCCCAACCGCCTCGAGTGCCAGCTGAACGACGGCAAAGACAAATCGCAGTGCATCCTCTCGAAGCAGCTCAAGGCTTCGAATGATGGAGCGGGCCGGATCGAGGTCATCCGTGGCTCTGATCTGAACAATGAGATCCAGCAGGTTTTGCAGAAGATCGTCGACATCAAGGCCGACGACGAGACGCTCGGCTGGAACGACTTCGCCGTCCTGGTCCGTGCCAACGACACGGCCAAGGAATTCTGCGCCGCCCTGGACAAGCAGGAGATCCCCTATCTTTTCATGGCTTCACGAGGACTCTATACCAAGCCGGTCATCCTCGATATCATTTCCTATCTCAAGCTTCTCGACGATTACCACGAGAGCCGGGCGCTCTATCGCATCCTCAACTTGCCAATGTTCGGTTTCAGCCACAAGGAAATCGTGGACCTGAATTTCCACGCCTACAAGAAGAGCTGGTCGCTTTTCGAAACGATGCGCCAGTCCGGCCAGCTCCATTTGGGCGCCGAGACCGACAAGAAAATCTACAAAGTCCTGACATTGCTCTCGAGTCACGTGCAGATGGTGCGCGACAAGGGGGCGACCGAGATCATCATCGCCTTCCTGACCGATTCGGGCTATTTGGCCCATTTGAGCAAGTTGCCCGAGCAGCAGGCCCGCGAGCAGCTGGGCTACTTGAACCAGTTCGCCAAGCGGGTCCAGGCCTTCGAGGCTAACTCGGACGACCGCAGCGTCAAATCGTTCCTGGAAGAATTCAATATGGAACTCGAGGCCGGCGAGTCCGGCTCGATCACCCCAGACCTCGAGTACGGTCCGGAGACGGTCAAAGTCATGACCGTCCACGGCTCCAAGGGGCTTGAGTTCAAGCACGTCTTCATCGTCGGCATGGTGGACAAGCGCTTTCCGGCCATCGAACGCCGCGAGGCCATTGCCGTGCCGAGCGCTCTGGTCAAGGAAATCGTGCCCGAGGGCGACACCCACCTCGAGGAGGAGCGCCGCCTGTTTTACGTGGCCATCACCCGCGCCCGTGACGGCGTCTATTTTTCCTGGGCGCCGGATTACGGCGGACTGCGCAAAAAGAAGCCATCCCGTTTCCTGCCGGAAGCCGGTCTTTTGGATCTGAAAGAGATGCCCAATGATGACATCGTCGAGGTCAAAAAAGAAAAAGTCCCGGCAGCTGAGGGCGCCAAGCCGGCGGCCTACCGTTCGCCTAACTATTTTTCCTACACCCAGCTGGCCGCTTTCCAGAACTGCCCGTATCAATATTATTTCGCCCACATTCTGCGCATCCCCATGCGTGGCAAGGGCGTCTTCTCCTTTGGCTCGACCATGCACAACACCTTGCAGAAGCTCTTCGAGTTGGTGCGCGAGCGCCGGGGCTTGGGCCAGGGCGACCTGTTCGGCGCCGCCAAGGTCGAGGAGAATCCGACCATCACCTGGGACGAGGTCAACGAACTCTATCGCGAAAGCTGGATTGATGATTGGTATGCTTCGAAGATGCAGAAAGAAGAATATCGCGCCAAAGGCGAGACGATCCTCAAGGAGTTCTATGAACAGAACAAAAATGATTGGCCAGATAACCGCTATACCGAGACCGGCTTCAACTTGAAGGTCAAAGCTAACGGCGTGACCTGCACCGTCCGGGGCAAGATCGATCGCGTCGACAACATCGGCGGCAAGCTGAAAATCATCGACTACAAAACCGGTAACCCCAAGGACAAGCTGACCTTCGAAGAAAAGGAGCAGCTCCTAATCTATCAATTGGCGGCAGTCGAACTTTTCCGCGACGAGGTCTCATCCCTAGCCTTCCACTATTTGGACAACAACACCGAGCAGGAATTCTTGGGCACGCCCGAGGAGTTGGAAAAGATCCAGACCAAGATCGTCGACACCATCGTCGACATCCAAAAAGGCCAGTTCCCGCCATGCCCGAGCCCGCTCTGCAAATATTGCGACTTCTACCAGATCTGCGAATTTCGGCAGGGCTAAAGCCAAATAATTAACCCATATCTCAAAAAAGCGTTATTTAGACGCTTTTTTGTTTTGATGGTAATATTATCAATATCAATGATAAAGAAAATATGGTCCCAATAGCGCTGATTGCCAGTCTTGAAGAGCTAGAAAATAATATCGCATATTTCGACAAGCTTGCTGGCGGCCAAGACGGCAAAGCAGCCCGGGAGCTGATCCAGCGCGGCTTGTGTTTTGTAGTCAAAAAAATAGGCAGCAAATTCTTTTTTTATCCAAGCCGTTTCATCGGTTACCGAAACAATACGTTAGCTTTGCACGCTCAGAACGAAGACAAGGATGGGCGCGTGACCAATCTGGCCATTCGTAAGATATTCAAAAAGGACCCATTGCAGTCAAAAAGCCTGGAAGAAGCCTATGGCGATTATTTGGGTGGGCACGGCGCTCTTCCTGGCAAGCAGAAGCGGAAGTATTGGCTGTTGAATAGCGAAGTTGACAGCGTTGAAAAGCAGGAAGGGAAACAGATGCTCGCCAGTGATGACGATTCGGAATTTCCTGAAGGCAAGCCGCTGGAACTGCTGCACTTGCGCCGGGAACGGAACGCTAAATTGATTGAAAAAACCAAACAGGAATTCAAGGCAAGGCACAAGAAGCTGTTTTGCCAAGCTTGCGGCTTCGATTTCGAAAGCAAGTATGGTGATATCGGCAGGGATTATATCGAAGCGCACCACACCTTGCCGGTAAGTGTCATGGAAGAGGGGCACGTTTCCAGGACGAAAGACATGGCCCTCGTCTGCTCCAACTGCCACCGCATCCTGCACCGCCGCCGTCCCTGGCTTGGAATGGATGAGTTGGCAAGGATTATTGAAAAAAATGACAAATAGCCGCGCATATATGAAAAAACTCGAACAATCGAATATGCAGCCCGAGGGAATCAATATCGATGACTATGACGGCACGGTTGCCGTGGGGGAGGCTGAAGAAATATCCCGGCGCCACGAAGAGCCGGAACGGCCTAGCTCCGAGAAGCTGCAGAAAAAAGTCCAGAAGTTCTTGGATGCCCATGAAAAGGCCTTGATCGGCGGTTTTGGGAAGAAGGGTTTTACCAAGAAGGCGCTGGCTCCTTTAAAAAAGTTTATCCAACCGTTTAAAAACAATGAAGATTTAGTTACGACTTACTTGGGTGATTCGGGTGCTGCTCCGCTCATGCTTGAAGCTTTGCGCCAAGCCTATGTCTTTGAACTCGACACCAAAAAGGCACGTGAGGACAACAAATGGACTTACGGTTTGATTCTCGAGGATGTCCGTTTCGCCTTGCCTGAGCTGGAGAAGCAGCTTCGGCAGAATGACCCGGGCGACGTTAAGCGAAATGACTATGAGAATAAGGAATTGACCGATAGGTTGCGTTTCCGTGCTAATGCCATGTTCGTCGCCAGCGAATCGCTTGACCACGTCGAGGAATCAGACCGTTTGGCCGTGAATCAGTGGTTCAAGAAAAACTTCGACCTACTCAAGAGTGCTGCGCGGCCGTATAAACCGGCAAAGGACACCACCGATTGTATTACCGAATATACTTTGACGAACATCATTTCCCGTTCGAATGACAAGGAGCTCGTTGCCGCCTGTCTGGAATTGGCGGCGGACGAGGAGCGTGGCTCTTTTGGTGATCCCTCCGATCTGAAAGAGCTGTTGTATGACGCGCAACATCAGGTATATGCCGAGAATCGGAAGATGGTTGCCACCTTCTTGGCCGAGCGAGCCGGGCTGGATCGTGAAACGGCAGAAAAAATGGCAGAGAAATGGCAAAAGGCCAAGAAGTCGCTCGGCAAAGATGAGGACGGCTTGGACCAGTACCGTGAAAGCCATCTCGAGAACATCGATGCCGTTACCCAGCTCGAAAGCAAGCAGCCTGGAGCGGCCAAAGAGATCTTTGAGAAGTTCGGCATCGCCAACTTCGCCCGCTACCCGCTTTATGCCCTGTTGGAACAGCTCAAAAAGGCTGACCAGGACCTGCCATACGGCGTGGTCGCCCTGCCCGAGGCTGACCACAACGGCGCTTTTCTGCAGAAACGCTACCTGCTGGAAAAGTTGCGGGGTGATCTGATGAGCGGCGGCCAAGAGACGCGCTTCATCGAAGCCGCCTCCCAGTATGAGCTGGCACGCCGCCTGTCGCGGATGCATCAGCAGTACTCCGGCGCCGGCAATAAGATGGATTATCTGGTTATCGGCGGGCACGGCCAGCCGGAATCGATCCAGCTCGGCGAAAAAAAGCAGACTCCGCCACCGATCCAGACCCCGGAACTCTCACCCCAAGAGTATCAAGAAATATTGGAAGCCTGGAATAATCGACATGGCCAAGAGCAGCGAATGAGGAAAGACGTGCTCATAGACGACCTAAAGGACGGCGGAGGCAAGGGCATTCGGCGCGCGGCCGGCAAGTGGTTCGACGAGAACGCCCAGATCGTCTTCGTTTCCTGCAGCACCGGGGCCGAAGGCGGCTTTGCCCAGACAGTCACCAACGAGCTCGGCTTCTCTACTATCGCGCCGAACATCCCGGCCTACGTCAAGGAAATCAAAGTGACATTCAACGACCAGGGCAAACCGATTTTTGATGTCGACTTCGGCGCTGCCGACGGCGAGCAGCCCGAGGCCAAGAGGTATATGCCCGATGGGAAAGTGATCAAATAGCATCTGCGAATTCAGGCGATGGTCAGATTATAGTTGATGTAGCCACTCAACAAAAAGGTGTCATAATTAGGTTAACAAAATGGGAAAGTTAATAATAAAGAATAAAAAAAGTCAAAATATTGCTGTGATTTTGGAGGAACAGCCTGACGCCGTCGGACTTGTTTTCATCATGCACGGCCTCGGCGGACACATGCGCCAGCCGCACATCGAGACTTTCGCCAACGCTTACCGCGAGAAGGGCTTTACGGTGGTGCGATTCGACACCACGAATACTTTTGGCGAAAGCGATGGCAGTTACGAGGATGCGACCATCACTAACTATTACGAAGACTTGGAGGACGTGATCGGCTGGGCCGCCACGCAGCCGTGGTATCAAGAGCCGTTCTGGCTCGAAGGCCACAGCTTGGGCGGGATCTGCACGGCCCTGTTCGCTGAGAGGCACCCGGAAAAGATCAAGGCGCTGGCGCCGATCTCGACCGTGGTGTCGAACAGGTTCATCGCCGACGTCTATACCGAGGACGAGGTGAAATCCTGGAAAGAGACGGGCTATCTCATCAAGCCGAGCGTTTCGCAGCCGGGGGTGACCAAGAAATTGAAGTGGGCGTTCTATGAAGACCGGCTCAAATACGATTTGTTGGCCCAGGCTGACAGATTGACGATGCCAGTACTTTTGATGGTCGGTGAAAATGACACCCGCACGCCATTGCCGCACCAGCAGGCGCTGTTCGACGCCCTGCCCGCAAAGAAAGAATTGCACATCATCAAGGGAGCGGAGCACACCTTTATCAAACCAGAGCATCTGGAGGAGATAAGGAAAATAACTTCGGCTTGGATAGAAAAATATTTATGAAAGATTTTTGGCAGAAAAAACATCAGAAGTATTCTACTGAGGAGTGGATCAATAAACCTACGGTGTTTGCGCAGTTCTCGATAAGCTATTTTCCCGGGGCAGGCAGCCTCTTAGATTTAGGCGCCGGCCAAGGGCAGGATTCTAGATATTTTGCGCAGCATGGCTTTGATGTAACTTCGTCAGATTACAGCGACGTTGCTCTGGAAATGTCGAGACGCAAGGCGGAAAAAGAAGGACTGCATATTAAATTTATGGAACTGGATATTGCCGACAAGCTGCCGCTTGAAGACGGCACCTTCGACGTCGTTTATTCCCATTTGGCTCTGCATTATTTTACCGACGAAAAGACCAGGGAAATATTCCGGGAGATAAAAAGAATATTGAAGCCCGGCGGTGTGTTGGCCTGCATGTTCAATACGGTCGAGGACCCAGAAACGTCGGATGAGAATTTTAAAAGAGTAGAAAAAGATTACTATCTATCGCCGGACGGAGTGTTGAAGAGATATTTTTCCGTCGATTATATCGAGAGCGTAACCAAGGACCTGTTCGAACCGCTTGTCATGGATAACAAGGGCGGCGGGTACAAGGAAAAAATCAATAGCTTAATCCGGTTTATCGGAAGAGTGAAAAAGAGTTAATGCGCTTTCGTTTGACGTCCAAGTTATTGTTTGTTATCATACGCATATGACAAGATATTCATACGAAAAATCAGCAATGTGTTGCGCTTGCGCCGCTTCCGCGCGTGAGCTGCTTTTCGTATCGTTGACTTAGGTTTCGAACCATAACTCAACGTCTGCAAATCGGCCCCGCGGCCGGTTTTTTTGTCGTCTGAAACGTTCTTTAACCAACACAAGGAAAGGAGAATTACCATGTGCGATTGCCGAGTCATCATCTGCCGCAAAAGAAGCAAGGAACTGGCCGACCCGAACGAGAAGAGGGTCGAAAGCGAGCGTTGCGCCGCCTGCCCCTCCGGCACCAAGTCCGGAGAACGGCATTGCTCCAATCCCAACCCCTGCGCCCAGTGCAGGACCAAAACCTGAATCCGCCAAGGATTCGCTAGGCGAGCCGCCAACGGCTCGCCTTTTTATCATGAATTACGAGTTGGTAATTTTACTAATGTTTAACAAAATGAGCACAGAAACAGGTTGCTTAATTGATAATTACGGCGTAAGATTATGGTAATAAATAAAATATATGTCAGAACTCACTAGGTTAACTGAAAAAATAATAAAATTTAGAAATGACCGTGAATGGGGCCAGTTTCACAACCCGAAAGATTTGGCAATTTCGCTTTCACTTGAAGCATCTGAAGTTCTTGAACATTTTCAGTGGAAGAATGAAATCGAGGCATTAGAGTATATAAAAAAAAATAAAGAAGAAATTGGTGATGAGCTAGGTGACGTATTGAATTATATACTTATTATGGCAAATGATTTTGGGATTGACTTAATTAAGGCAGCAGATAAAAAAATTGATAAGAACATGGTTAAATACCCTGTAGAAAAAGCAAGAGGTGTAGCGACTAAATATAACAAACTATAATTATGATTTTGTATCAAGGAACGGCAAGGGAATTTGTTGAAATAATTGAGACAAATCAAATAATTCCTATTCTCGAAAAAGTTTTTAAAGAAAAACTTGGAAGAGCAATACCCAAAGCTGAAGTTGGTGCATATACAAATTCACTCCCGTATATGGGGCGTGTTGTGCGTAGGTCTGGGATATCTGATGATTGTGGCATTCTTGTTGAATATGTAATTCCACTAACATCAAGCAGAATTGATTTTATAGTTTCTGGTGAGGACGAATTAGGAAATAAAAATTTTGTTATTGTTGAGCTTAAGCAATGGCAAACGGCCCAAGCAACCACAAGTAGCGGTGTTGTTAAAACTTTTTTGGGTGGCAGAGTGAGGGAAACAACCCACCCTAGCTATCAAGCATATTCGTATAAGGTTTTCCTTTCTGATTTTAATGAAAAAATATCTGACGGCAGTATTGGTGCTTATGCATGTGCTTGTTTGCATAACTATGCCAAAACCGCTCCGGAACCGTTAATGGATAGCAGATATGATGATTTTATAAATGAGGCTCCGATATATTTCAGAGACGATCAAGAAAAACTAGAAAAATTTTTATCAAAATATGTTAATAAGGGAAGAGGGGCGGATATTTTATATCAAATTGAGTCAGGCAAGGTTAAGCCGACAAAAAAATTAATAGAACACGTTTCTGCGTTGTTTGAAGGCAATAATCATTTTACTCTTTTAGATGAACAAAAAGTTGCGTATGAAAAAGCTCTGAGTGTGGCAAATAGTAGTTTAAAAAAAACCGTAGTAATAATTAAAGGTGGTCCAGGCACGGGAAAATCTGTGATTTCTGTAAATCTTTTAGGGCAACTTTTAAAAAATGGCCTAAACACAGCATTCGTCGCGCCAAATTCATCATTTCGCGATGTACTAAAAAAACGGTTAGCCCAGGAACACTCGGCAGTAAGAATAAATAATATTTTTAAAGGGTCTGCAGGGTTTGTGGAGGCTGAACCGAATGAATTTGATGTTTTAGTTGTAGATGAGGCTCATAGACTCAAAAAAAGGGGAGCATATATGTATAAGGGCACCAATCAAGTTGAGGATATAATCAGGGCAAGTAAAATATCAATTTTTTTTATTGATGACGACCAAGCTATCCGTGCCGAGGATATTGGCTCGGTTAGTGAAGTTACTAGACTGGCAACAAGTTACGGTGCTGAAATTGTTGAAATTGAGCTTGTTGCTCAGTTTCGTTGTTCAGGCGCGGAGGGCTATATTAATTGGATAAACAATGTTTTACACATTAAGGAAACTGCAAATTTTGATGGCTGGGACAATGGTAATTATGAATTTAAGATATTTGATGATCCAAATGAATTGCGTAAAGCAATTCTGTCTAGACACGAAGAGGGGTTTGCGGCGCGAGTGCTTGCTGGGTACGCATGGAAATGGACGAGCGCAGATGACGGTAACCCCAACGGTGAGGTTGGTGACGTAGAAATTCCGGATTTTGATTTTTGCATGCCGTGGAATTCTCGTAAAGTAGGAACAACATGGGCAATTGACTCGAGTGGAATTAATCAGGCTGGGTGCATTCACACCTCACAAGGATTAGAGTTTGATTATGTTGGTGTGATTGTTGGGGCAGACATATCGTTTGATTATGAAACGTTGACATATAGCACGTGTGTAAAGGAGTATAAGGATACACAGGGAAAGCGCAACCTAAAAAATGAACCAGAAGAATTGAATAGATTGGTGCGTAATATATACAAAATACTGATGACACGAGGAATGAAAGGCTGCTACGTGTATTTTGTGGACAAAAATGTTGAAAAATATTTTAAAAGTAGATTAGTTAATTAATGTTGTTATGATTTTATGGAAGAAAGAACATTAAAAATCGAGGAGGAACTTCGGGAAATTCGTGAGCGTAATTTGCGCGTTGAAGCGGATAAGGCTTGGGAGACTAGTTTGTTTCGTGTCTTGTCGATTGCGGGAATTACCTATGTTGTTGCGTCTATTGTGATGTTCTTGATCGGCTCGGCTAATTTTTATCTCAATGCTTTGGTGCCGGTGGTGGGGTATCTCTTGTCGACGCAGTCATTGCCGGCGGTGAAGCGCTGGTGGATCGATCGGAGAATGGGCGGTAAATAAGGACTTTAACGAAGAATAAACTATAAAATTATGGCAGTGCCAGATCCGAAATATTTGCCTAAGGCAAAAGGGAAGAAGAAAGCGGTCAAAGCGGTGAAGGCTGCTCAACCAGCGGCTTTTCCGAAAGCGGCTAGGCTGCCGGAGGTGAAGCCGCTCAAGAAGAAATCGCCGTTTGGCGACAAGCATGTTTGGGCGAATTGATACCATGCCTCAGTTGCTGGCGTTTTTTGAGAAAATGCCCTATCATATGGTGAATCGATAATAATTAATATTAAAATAATCACATGGCTAAAATCGTGAAGAATGCGAAAGAAGTGAAGCTGCTGTCCGAGGCGGAGCTGGATCGTTTGGTCGAGCTGGGAACCAAAGAGGCTCAGGCGACGATCAAGCAGTATATTAAGTCAGAGAAGGACGAAGAGAAGCGCGAGCTGGCGCAGCGGGCTTTGGCCGCCTGCGAAGCGCAATACTACGAGCCGCGAAGCTCCAAGGAGGAGCAGGAGTTCATCCTCTGCAAGCTGATCTCCATGCGCGAGCGGGAGATTTCCGAATTGGAAGAAGAGGCTGGTCAGTCGGAATTGGAACTGGACAAACTGGCTTTGGAGAAAAAGGTGCATGAGCTGGTTCTGGCCAAGCACAAGGATAAGCAGAAAGCCTGGGCATCGCGCATGTCCGACGACCTGCGCCAGGCCGAGCTAGGCAACTTGAAAGCGATCGAGGATGATTTGGAATACGAAAAAGCCTGGGTCGCAGCGGCTAAGCGGATGATTACCGTTCCGCGCTACAAAGGCGGTATCGAGGCTCGGCATTTCGAGCACTATGATTTCCTCTTTGATGAGGAGGTTGAGGATTGCTGCGGCGATGACTGCGGGCACCACCATCACTGCGATGATGATGAGTGCGAAATCTGCGATTAATCTGAAGGGATATATGAAAAAGCGTCGTTTAGACGCTTTTTTGTTTTGGTGGTAATATTAAAGCATATATTAATAAATATTGTGATATATGGCAGAAATAAGAGTAATCGAGGACAGGGCGGAGAAAAGCCGCATTTGCGAGGCGGTCTTGGCCGATCTCAAGGAATGGTTCGAGGTTGAGTCAGCCGTAGCGGAATATATCGAAAAGGTCGGTGACCGGCTCTTTTTGGCGGCCGTCGCAGAAAACGAGCCGATCGGCTTCATTTCGGTTGAAGATATCAATGAGCACGCCAGCGAGATTTACGTCATGGGCGTCAAGCGCGATTTCCATCGGCAGGGCGCCGGGCGGGAGCTTCTGGCCTTGGCCGAGGAGGAGCTGGCTCGCCAAGGCAAGAAATATCTCTTGGTGAAGACTTTGAGCGAGCGAAGGCCCGACGAGCAATACGACAAGACGCGCCAGTTCTACAAGCGGGTCGGCTTTTTGCCGCTCTGCGAGCTGGATATCTGGGGTAAGGACAATCCTTGCCTTCTGATGATCAAGAATCTAGCTAGTTAACCAATACAAAGACATGCAAAGCTTCGAGCATTATCAAAAACAATTTTCCCGCGCGACTGAGACGGCTTTCGTCGACGAGCAGGTCAAGAATCGCAAGATGACCGAGCACCTGTCCACGATTTTCGGAGCGGAGGAGAGCAAGTTCGACCGGACAGTGGCGATGCTGAGTATTATGCGCACGCTGGTGCCGGTGAATTTGAAATATGATTACAAGACCGAGCATCTGCCGATCAACCCTGAGCGATACGAATTCAAAGAGGGGACGATCGGGCGCGGCGGCGAAAATGACGTCTATCTTCTGGAATCGAAAGTAGACGGCGCCCCGTCGATGGTTCTGAAAATGAACCACATGGATGGCGGCAATGTCGACCAGCTGGTAGCCCGGGCGGTGGAGATCAAGAAGGAATACGAGCAGGTCAAGGAGCGGTTCAAGGAACTACCAGACCTGGTGCCGGAGGAATTTTCCCTCATTATGGAGAGTCCGCGCAACGGCAAGCCGGCCATCGCTACGATCCAGCAATATTATGGAACCGAAATCCGCGACATCTTCAAGTTGATGATGCGCGAGAACCTGCCGAAGCTATTGGAGAAGAATCCGCGGCTCAAGGCGGAGATGGTCAATTTCATCCGCATTACCGAGGCGATGGCGGCCGAGACCGGCAACATGGTCGACCTGCTCGGCAATCGCAACCTGTCGATCGTCAAAGCCGGCGACGAGGAACGCCTACTGCTTTTGGATCCGCATCTGATCAGCCATCCCGAGCGGAACCAGGAAGAGGTCAAGGCGCGCCAGCGGAAACGCCTCGATTATCTGCGTGGCGAAATCGGCTATGACACCGCCGTTCTGGGTGCGGCCTAAAACAGGGCATACTTTTTTATTCATAGAGCGCTGGATTGCGATACTTCTTTTCAGGCAATTAATGAATCGGCCCGCAGCTTAATCTATTTTTAATGATGCCCGGGGACAATGGTATCGCAAATAAGCTCTAATCATATGAAAACCGTCATCGTCTATGATTCCATGTTCGGCAACACCCAGAAGGTGGCCGAAGCCGTCGCCAGCAAGATCGGCGGCGAGTGCGTGCTTTGCCACGTCAAAGAGGCCAAGCCGCAGGAAGTGCAAGCCGCCGGATTGCTGATCGTCGGTTCGCCGACCCATGGCGGCCGCGCTTCGATTCCGACCCAAACCTTCTTGAAGCAGCTCTCTAAGGGGATATTGGCTAACGTCCAAGTCGCGGCCTTCGACACCAGAATCGCGGCAGCCGATCAGTCATGGTGGCTCAAGCTCGTCATGAAGCTGATCGATTTTGCCGCACCGAAAATGGCCAAAGGCCTGGCAGGCAAAGGCGGCCGGCTGCTGCTCGAGCCCGAGGGCTTCATCGTCAATGACAAAGAAGGACCGCTCCGCGAGGGCGAGCTCGAACGGGCGCAAAGCTGGGGAGAGAAAATCAATAACCTACTCTTGCAGAAGCAGGAGGGGAACTAATCGATAAGCGTATGACTAAGCAAATCGTGAGGGACGGCTTCGGCTGGGGATTCCTGCTGTGGTTGGTCGGCTATGTTATCGGCATCGCGCTCTTCCCGTTCGTGCCAGGGTGGGCGATCGGCTGGATTATTATGCCCATCGGCATCGTGCTGACGCTTGGCGTCTTGTTCAGAAAGATCGACAGCGCGGAATTCTCGCATTATCTGTCTTTGGCCGCTATCTGGACGGCAATCGCCGTCGTCTTTGACTACTTTTTCTTGGTCCTGATTTTCAAGCCAGCTGACGGGTATTACAAGCTCGATGTCTACGCCTATTACGTTCTCATGTTTGTGTTGCCGATCGCGGTCGGCTTAAGAAAGATTGAAGCAAAAAACCGATGATAGATAATTTGCAACTCTATTCCTTGTCGATATTCTTAGCGATCAACATCATTGCTTTTCTGATAATGCTGGTCGACAAGATTAAGTCGCGCAACCAGGGAACGGAGCGCATCTCGGAAGGGACGCTTTTCTTCATGGCCGCCGCTTTCGGCAGCCTCGGGGTCTACGCCGGGATGTTCGCTTTCCGCCACAAGACGCGGAAGTGGTACTTTATCATCGGCATCCCGCTCCTGATCATTCAGAACGCCGCCTTGGTCTATCTAGTCTATTCATATTTTTCTGGCCAGCAGGCCGTGGCATTCTAGGCGGTTGTCTGGGGTCGCATCGATGTGCTAAATTATTGATATGCAATCCTTAAGATCAAATCTTGATTTATTAATCGCGGCGGCGGCCATCGTCTTCGTCGGTGCGGCCGTTATGCTTTGGTTCAGGCTTTCCAGAATTCCTGAACCGGTTTTCTGTACCCAGGAAGCGATGGAGTGTCCTGACGGCTCATTCGTCGGCCGGACCGGACCGAAGTGCGAATTTTCGCCTTGCCCGGCGACTCCGACTTGTGACTCGCCAGACGGTTGCGGCGAAGACCTGGCCGGCTTGGTGACCAAGATTGATAGCAGGCAGGGCGTCGCCTACAGGTATACGGAAAAGTTGCCGACCGTATATATCCAGCCGCAGGATTGGCCGCCGATAGTAACAGTTACGAGCACGCCATGGAGCTGCACGGGCGAACCGGCCAGTACCAGCACGACGGAGGTTACGGCCAAGGAACGCCTGATCGATGGCCGGCAATATTGCGTCAAAGAAAGCGTCGGGGCGGCTGCCGGTAGTGTTTATACGAGTTACGGCTATTCCGCAACCAAGGCTGGCCGAGTGATCTCGGTGGAATTCACCCTGCGGGCGCCGCAGTGTGCCAATTACAGCGATCCGGAAAAAACCGCCTGCGAACAGGAGTACCGAACTTTCAACCCCGATACTCTGGCCGCTACGGTAGTTTTAAGCCTCAAGGATCTCCCCTGACAAAATACTTATCGAATTACGTCAAAAATACGGCTCGGGGCAGCAAGACTGGCCAGGCCGTCGGCGGCGTCTGGTATGTAATTGATCCGGACAAACAGGTCGCGGCCCAATAAGCCATTATCACGATATATCAAGCCGCACCCTCATGGGGGCGGCTTTCGTTTTTCTGTCTTTTGACTCAAAAAGTTATATGGTCTAAGATTGGAGTATGAATTCTACGGATATGAAATATACGCAAAAAATCCAACGGGCCATCAAATTCTCGGTCAAGACGCACGAGGTCTACCAGAAGCAGAAGCGTAAGGGCAAAGATATCGCCTACATCACTCATCCTTTGACGGTGGGTCTGATTTTGTCGCAGGCCGGGGCGAGCGAGGACGTGATCGTGGCTGGTATTTTGCATGATACGATCGAGGATAGCCCGGACCACAAGAAAGTCGACGCGGCCATGATTAAGGACCGCTTCGGCGACCATGTGGCCGAATTGGTGGTGAGCGTGACCGAGGCCGACCAGAGCCTGCCTTGGGCCGACCGCAAGCGGGAAGCGCGGGAGCATATCGCGGATTTCTCCATCGACTCTCTTTTGGTCAAGTCGGCCGATGTCCTGTCCAATACCTCAGAAATCGTCGATGACTTCGCCCGTTACGGCGACGAGGTCTTTGAGCGTTTCAGCGCCTCGAAGGCCGATTCGCTCAACCATTATCTTTTGGCCATAGAGGCCTTGATAAAGCGCTGGCCGGAAAGCCCTTTGGCGGACGATCTGCGGGGCGTAGCGGAAAATCTGCGCAAGCTCTAGACGGAGCATCGCGCGTCCGCCTGCCAGCCTCCCCCTCGAATGGGGGAATTTTATTTTTTACCCCACCGAATGAAAAGATTGCTCAAAAAATATTTCGGATACGATGAGTTCAGGCCGCTCCAGGCCGAAATCATCGACAACGTCTTGGCGGGCCGGGATAGTTTTGTTCTGATGCCGACCGGCGGCGGCAAGTCTTTGTGCTACCAGCTGCCGGCCCTGCATTTTCCGGGCCTGACCCTGGTCGTCTCGCCGCTCATCGCCTTGATGAAAGACCAGGTGGATGCCCTCCAGGCCAACGGCATCAAGGCTGAGTTCGTCAATTCGTCGCTTACCGCCTCGCGGATCAGCGAGATCTGTGCCGCCACGGCCCGGGGCGAGGTCAAGATCCTTTATGTCGCGCCGGAACGTTTCGCTTTGAAGAGCTTCCAGGAGTTCTTGGCCGGCCTCCAGGTCAGCCTGATCGCCGTCGACGAAGCGCATTGTATTTCCGAGTGGGGCCATGATTTCCGGCCGGATTACCGCAATTTGAACCAATTGAAAAAGATGTTTCCCTCGGTGCCGCTGATTGCCCTGACCGCCACGGCCACCGCCCGTGTGCGCGAGGACATCGTCAACCAGCTCAATCTGGGCAAGGCGCGGCTGTTCATCTCGAGCTTCGATCGGGAAAACCTGAAAATCAGCGTGGTCGAGAAGAAGCAGGCCTTCCACAAGCTGGTCGCCCTGCTCGGAGCCTACAAGAAAGAGTCGGTCATCATCTACTGCTTTTCGCGCAAGGAGACTGAGGAGGTGGCGGCTAACCTGAATCTGAATGGCTTCAACGCCCGCGCCTACCACGCGGGCCTCGAGGCCAACGACCGCAAGCTGGCGCAGGAATTATTTATCAAAGACAAAGTCAATATTATCGTTGCCACCATCGCCTTCGGCATGGGCATCGACAAGCCGGACGTGCGGCTGGTGGTACATTACAGCTTCCCCAAGACGCTCGAGGGCTACTATCAGGAGATTGGCCGCGCCGGCCGCGACGGCCTCCAGAGCGAGTGCGTCCTTTTCTATACTTATGCTGACGCGCGCAAGCATGAATTCTTCATCAACGAGCTTGAGGACGAGAAGTTGGCCGAGCGGGCTCGCGAGAAGCTGGCCCAGGTTTTGGAATACTGCGAACTAGTTACTTGTCGCAAGAAGTACCTCTTGCGCTATTTCGGCGAGGAGATGCCGAGCGATAATTGCGGCAGTTGCGACACCTGCACCACCGAGCGCGAGCGCTTCGATGCTACGATCATCGCCCAGAAAATACTTTCAGCCGTGGTCCGGACCGACAACCGTTTCGGCAAGAAATACATCGCCGAAGTCCTGTTGGGCCGCAAGAACCAGAAGATACTGATGAACAAGCACGACGGGCTGTCGGTTTTCGGTATAGTGAATGATTATTCGGAGCACGAATTGGGCCAGCTGATCGCTCAGCTCCTGGCGCTCGGCTATCTGGCTAAGAGTGACGGCATGTACCCGGTTTTGTCCGTCACCAAGAAGGGCAGTAACCTCTTTGGCGGACAGGAGCAGCTGGTTTTAGCTAAGCCTGAAGCCGACCGGGTCACGCCTAAAGCGGGTAAGAAGGGCAATGTCGATTACGATGCTGAGCTGTTCGATGATCTGCGTGCTTTGCGCAAGGCCTTGGCCGAAGAGGCTAACGTGCCGCCCTTTGTCATCTTCGGCGACGCCTCGCTCCGCGAGATGGCCAGCTATTTTCCCCAAGACGAAGCGGGTTTTTCGCGGATCGTCGGTGTGGGCGCGCGCAAGCTCGAACAGTTCGCCGATGATTTCCTTAAGATCATTCGCCGTCATGTCCGCGACCGCGGTCTGAAGCCGGCGGAAAAGCCGGGCAAGGCCAAGAAAGAAGAGCCGGTCATCAAGACTATCCGCCAGCCGCAGTTCTATGCCAAGACCAGGGAGTTGGTCATCAAGAAGATACCGCTTGAGCGGATCGCCAAGAACCAGAATCTCGATCCAGGCACGGTGGTCAACCACATCGAGAAGATGATCGATGCCGGTGAGCATCTCGACTTGGAATATTTGAAATTGCCCCGCCATCGCTATATCGCTATGAAGCAGGGTTTCGCCGAGTGCGGCGATGAGCGCCTGAAACCGGTTTACGAGCATCTCAAAGGAGAATATTCCTATGACGAACTCAAATTAGCTCGGCTATTGATTAGATTGTAGGATTTATAAAAAGGATTTTTCAAGCTTCGTGAGTCCGATTTGCGGCATGGTTTTTCCTGCTTAGACGAGTACGTATGCGCGATAAAAACCATGCCGCAAACCGGACAAGCCCATAGAATTTTCTAAAAAAAGAAGCGGCATGCAATAGGAGCGCATGTCGCTTTTAGCTTTCCTGGTCATAGATGCCAGGGAGCTCGACGAGGATCAGGTCGGTCAGCCAATCGATCATCGATTCGTAGGTCTCGAAGCCGCCGAAGGTGTAGGTAAAGACGTAACAGTCGATGTTTCTGTCTTTACCGTCGACCATGAGGCCGACGTAGTATTCGAGAAGTCGGTCCGACTTGGTCAGGGGGAAGAAGCAGAAAATGTGGTCGTTCGCGTCCATCCTTTCGAACTCTTCCGAGGTCAGGCCTTTGCCGAAAGTCGTGGCGTGCGGGGTGTGCCACTGGAGTGCTAGGAAGAGGCGGCTGGAGAAACGGAAGCCTTCGAGGGTGGGCAGGTCGGGACAGAGGATATGGAATTTCGGGGCCGGTTGCGAGTCTTGGGTCATGGAGACCTCCTTCTAAAGTGCGATTTGCTTGAAAATTACCATTATTACACCTATTTGTCAATAAAAAATATTATTTAATTTTAGCCAAAAAATCAATATTTAATATTGACTTTGGGGCTATATCGTGCTATAATTTAAATAAGTGGCTCAAAATCAGACATTTAGGAGCGTAAAACCTTGCCGGCAAAATCATGCCGGTATTTTATTTGATCAAGGTCTCGGGTCTTGAAAAATAAGGGGAAAGATGGTAATGTAATGTTAGTCTTTAATTGGCTAATATTATTATTTTTTATGACTTTACGCGGATATTTGGGCACGATGGCTGCCACCTCGGCAATCTCCTGGCTGGGCTGGATTTACGTCTTGGTCACGGTCGATCCGACATCGACGAATTGGCTGGGTTTCCTGCTATTCTACCTCTCCCTATTTTTGGCCCTGACCGGCACGGCGGCCATCATCGGCTTTTTGGTGCGTTTCATCGCCTTGAAACATGAGTTGGTCTTCCGCCAGGTCAAAGACGCCTTCCGCCAATCTTTCCTTTTTGCCCTGATGATGGTGGTGGCGCTGTATCTTTTGTCCCAGAACCTGTTCAGCTGGCTCAACGCCGCTTTTCTGGTCATCGCTCTGTCGCTCTTGGAATATTTTTTGATCAGCTATCGTAAACAAGCTTAATATAGATATATGAAAAGCAAATTATTGGAATTGAAGAAGGAGGCGACCGAACAGCTGCAGAAATTGCGCGAGCTGCCTTTGGTGCAGGATTTGGAAACCAAATACCTCGGCCGCAAGGGCGAACTGACCGAGCTTTTAAAGAAGTTGCCTGACTTGGCGATCGAGGAACGCAAGGAATTGGGCCAGTTGGCCAACGAGATCAAGCTCGAATTGGCGGCCAAATTCAAGGAGGCGGCCGAGATGCTCGAAGGCGGCAAGGAGCAGGCCAGCGTCGACGTGACCCTGCCAGGCATCCAGCCGGCCACGGGGCACCTGCACCCGATGACGATCGTCACGCAGGAGCTGGAAGAGCTCTTCGCCTCGATGGGCTTCATGGTCCTCGATGGTCCAGAGCTGGAATCCGATTATTATAATTTCGAAGCATTGAATATCCCGAAGCACCACCCGGCGCGCGATATGCAGGACACTTTCTATGTCGACAAGAAGAACAAGAACGGGGAATACGACCTGGTGATGCGCACGCAGACCTCCCCGATGCAAGTCCGGGCGATGCAGAAGTACGGCGCGCCGCTGCGCGTGGTCATCCCCGGTCGCTGTTTCCGTTCCGAGGCCACCGATGTGCGCCATGAGCATACTTTCTATCAGCTCGAGGGCCTGATGGTCGGCAAGGATATCAGTCTGGCCAATATGCGGGGCGTCCTCGAGGCGGTGGCTCAGCGGCTGTACGGTCCTGAGACCAAGATTCGTATGCGCCCCAAGTTCTATCCGTTCGTCGAACCGGGAGCCAACGGCGAAGTGACTTGCTTCATCTGCAAAGGCCAAGGCTGCCGTTTGTGCAAGAACACCGGTTGGCTCGAGGTTTTCGGCTCCGGCATGGTCCATCCGAACGTGCTCAAGGCCGGCGGCGTCGATCCCAAGGAGTACCAGGGTTTCGCCTTCGGCTTCGGCCTGACCCGCTTGGTGATGCTGAAGTACAACATCAGCGATATCCGTCTGCTGCAGTCGAACGATCTGCGCTTTTTGGAGCAATTTTAAAATTCTGGATTCCGGTTTTCCGGAATGAAATAACTATATGTATTTATCTTTGAACTGGTTACAAGATTACGTGAAGATTCCCAAGGGCGTGGCAGCTGAAGACCTGGCGACCCGCTTGAGCCTGCACACCGTCGAGGTGGAGAAGGTCGAGAAGCAATCGGATAAGTTCGACAAAGTGGTGGTCGGGCGCATTTTGGAAGTGAAGAAGCATCCGAATGCCGACCGTCTGCAGCTGGCAGAAGTGGAAGTCGGCGGCAAAAAGCCTTTGCACATCGTCTGCGGAGCCCCGAATATCGCGCCTGAGCAGCTGGTGCCAGTAGCCTTAGTCGGCGCTTTGTTGCCGAACGGCCTCGAGATCAAAGCGGCTGAAGTCCGCGGCGAGGTGTCCGAGGGCATGCTCTGCGCGCCGGACGAGCTCGGATTGGGCGATGACCATTCCGGCATCCTGATTCTCGAGGGCAAAGCCAAAGTCGGCCAAGCCCTAGCCAAATATCTGGGACTCGACGATATCGTGCTCGAAGTCGACAACAAGTCGCTGACCAACCGGCCCGATCTTTGGGGTCATGTGGGTATGGCGCGCGAGATTTCCGCTTTCCTTGAGACTAAATTCCACGGGTACAAGCCGAACAGCAAGCTCTTCGCCAAGCCGACCAAGGGTTTTTCGATCGAAGTCAAAGTCGAGGACGGCCAGCTGTGCCCGCGTTATATGGCGGTCGGAATCGAGAACGTGACCATCGCTCCGTCGCCTGATTGGCTGCAGCAGCGGCTGATTGCCGTCGGATCGCGTCCGATCAATAATATCGTCGACATCACTAACTATGTCATGCTCGAGCTGGGACAGCCGCTGCATGCTTTCGATAAGGAACAGCTCGACCGCATCGTGGTCCGTCGTGCCAAGAACGGCGAACTGATGGAGACGCTGGACGGGCAGAAGCGCGAGCTGACCGCCGAGATGCTGGTCATCGCCGATTCGTCCAAGCCAGTAGCTTTGGCCGGTATCATGGGCGGGGCCAACAGCGAAATCAGCGGCAGCACCAAGAATATCGTGATCGAGTCGGCCAATTTCGACTTCGTCTCGGTCCGCAAGACTTCCGGCAAGCTGGCTTTGCGCACCGAGTCATCGATGCGTTTCGAGAAGGCGCTTGACCCATATCTGACCGAGACGGCGATCGCTCGCGCCACCGAACTGATCTTGAAGGTCTGCCCCGAAGCCAAGGTCGCGACCGAGCTGATCGATGTTTTCCCTGGTAAAAAGAAAGATTTGAATACTATCAAATTGGATCTGGTCTGGCTCAATGCCATGATCGGCGAGGATTTCAAGGCTGAGCGGGTAATCGCGATCCTCACGAGCCTCGGTTTCGGCGTCAAACAGGAAAAGGATGAGCTGACTGTGACCGTACCGACCTGGCGCGCCACCAAGGACGTCTCGATCCGCGAAGACCTGGCTGAAGAAGTCGCTCGCATTTACGGTTTTAACAATATCAAGACCACAATGCCGCTGGTAGCCATGCTGCCACCGGAGAAGAACGAAGAGCGCGAGCTGGAACGCCAAGTGCGCGAGCGTCTGGCTTTCGGCGCCGGCTTGTTCGAGGTTTATAATTATTCATTCGTCGGCGAGGAGCAGCTCAAGAAGCTGTTCATCGATCCGAGCACCCATCTGCGCTTGGTCAATCCGATGGCTTCGCATCAGACGATGATGCGCCAGAGCCTTTTGCCTAATCTGGTTGACGCAGTCAAGACCAATCAGCCGCGGTACAAAGATTTCGGCCTGTTCGAGATCGGCAGCATCTATCTGGACTTGCCCAGTGAGGTCAACAAGGACGGGCAGCCAGGCGAATCGTTGCCGTATCAGGAGAAGCGTCTCGGCATCGTCATGGCCAGCGATAACGGCGCGGAGCTTCTGCGTCGGGTAAAAGGCGCGTTGGAGCATCTGACCGAGTCGCTAAACCTGCATATTTCCTGGCAGCCGAACGAGATTACCCCGAATTGGTCTGACAAGACCCGCTACGCCGATATCGCCGTTAACGGCAAGGTCATCGGTTGGGTCGGTCAGCTCGACGCCAAGGTGGCCAAAAGCTTGGGCATCAAGAAGGCGGCCGTCGTGGCCGAGCTTTCACTCCGTCACTTGCTGAATTTGGCCAAGAAGCGAGGCCACGGCCTGTATCAGGAATTCGAGAAGTTCCCGCCCTTGGTCCGAGACCTGGCATTTGTCGTCAACGAGAAAATACTCTATAGTGAAATCAGCCAGGAGATCCTGAAATTCAATCCGCTGATCAAGCAAGCCGAGCTGTTCGACGTCTTCCAGGGCGGCAAGCTCGGCGAAGAGAACAAGAGCCTGGCCTTCCACGTGACCTATCAGGCCGATCGTACTCTGACCGGCGAAGAGGTGGACAAAGTGCAGTCCAAGCTGCTTGAGCGCATGGCTGAGCGGTTCGATGCCAAGTTCCGAGACTTTTAATACATAAATCAAGGAGTATGTATCTTTTCCAATCCAGCCAAGATGTGCTCAATATGACCTTGGCTTTTTGCGCCCTGCTTCTGTCGGTGCTGGTCGGCTGGTTCATCTTCTATCTGGTGATGATGGTCAGGGAAATGTTCAAGGCGGTGCACGGCGTCAACGAGAAGATCGAGCGGGTCGGAGCGGTCATCGACGCCCTCAAGGACAAAATCGAGCACAGCGCCTCTTACCTCTTGCTGATCGGCGAGGGGGTAAAGAAGCTGGTCGAAATCATGGTCAATAACAAGACGAAAAAGAAGAAATAGTTCACCATAAAAAAACAGCGCTTGTGTAAGCGCTGTTTTTTTTGTATCTGATTATAATTGCACTTGGTACGAGCAGCCTTTCTGGCTGCATTTGACGCTGCTGTCCTTGTCTTCGATCAGGAGCGAGCCGCAGTCAGGGCATTTCTCGCCGGTCGGCTTGCCCGGAAAGGAGGTCTTGCAGTCCGGGTAGTTGTTGCAAGCGTAGAAGGTGCCGCGCTTCGAGCGCTTCATCACGATTTCGCCTTTGCCGCAGGCCGGACACTTGATGCCGGTGTTGGCTGCCGGGTTATCGATGCCTTTGATGTTCTTGCACTTCGGATAACCGGTGCAAGCCAAGAACGGGCCGAAACGGCCGGTCTTGATGGCCATCGGCGAGCCGCATTTCTCACAGACCGTGTCTTTGTATTTCTCTTCAAGCTCCTTGATTTTCTCACTCTTTTCGCCTGGCTGGCCGGGGGCCCCGCCGTTCAGCGATTTGATGTTGCGGCAATCGGGGAAGTTGGAGCAGGCCAGGAATTTGCCGTAACGCCCGGCTTTGATGATCATCGGGGAACCGCATTTATCGCAGATTTCCTCGGTTTTTTCTTCAGGCATAATGTCCTCCTTATTGATTGATTTATATTTATTGTCCAGGTTGGCCATGAACGGCTCATAGAAATCCTTGATGACCGGCTGCCAGTTCCGTTTGCCTTCGGCGATGCTGTCAAAATCGTTTTCCATCTTGGCAGTGAATTCGAAATCGACGATTTCCGGAAAGTGCTCGACCAAAAGGTCATTCACTGTGAAAGCGATATCGGTCGGCTGCAAGCGTTTGCCGTCGTCTCGGGTAACGTAGTGCCGGGTTTCGATGGTGGCGATAGTCGGAGCATAGGTCGACGGACGGCCGATGCCGTAGCGTTCCAGGACCTTTACCAGACCGGCATCGGAATAGCGGGCCGGCGGCTTGGTGTAATGCTGTTCCGGCTTGAGCTCGGCCAGGGCCAAGAGCTCTTCTGGTTTGACTGAAGGCAGGATGGTCTCGGTGCTTTTTTCCGGATAAATCTTGAGATAGCCGTCGAATTCGAGCACCTGTCCGGTCGATTTGAAGAGCCAGTTGCCTTCTTTGCCGGCTCGCTTGGCCTCGACTTCGATATCGGTCGAGAGGACGCGGGCGTCGGGCATCTGGCTGGCAACACTCCGCTGCCAGATCAGTTTGTATAATTTGTATTGGTTGGGATTGAGAGAATCTTTGACGCTTTCAGGCGTGCGGGCGGCTTCCGTCGGGCGGATGGCTTCGTGGGCTTCTTGGGCGCCCTTGCTCTTAGTCTTGAACAATCTCGGCTTGTCGAGAGCGTAGGCAGCGCCGACTGATTCCTGAAGATAAGCCTTGGCATCGCCTAGGAATTTTTCGGATAGGTTCAGTGAGTCGGTACGCATATAGGTGATCAAGCCGACATGTCCTTCACCAGCCAGATCGATGCCTTCATAGAGCTGTTGCGCCAGCATCATAGTCTGCTTGGCGGAGAAGCCGAGCCAGCGGTTGGCGGTCTGCTGCAGAGTCGAGGTGGTAAAGGGCTTAGGGGCGGTACGCTTGGCTTGGCGCTGCTTGATGTCGAGGACGCGATAGTTGGCACCAGCGAGATCCTCAAGGATGCCCTTCGCCTTGTCCTCTGTCGGTATGGAAAATTTTTCCAATGTATCGCCGCCGATCTTGACCAAGCGAGCCTCGATCCTTTCCTGCTTCTCGGTGTCGAGCAGGGCGTCGATGGTCCAGAATTCTTCAGTTTGGAATTTCTGGATCTCGCGTTCGCGCTCGACAACCAAACGCACGGCCACGCTTTGGACGCGGCCGGCCGAGAGGCCTTTGACCACTTTTTTCCAAAGGAAAGGTGAGAGTTTGTAGCCGACAAGGCGATCAAGAACGCGGCGGGCCTGCTGGGCGTCAACCATTTTCAAGTCGATGGTGCGCGGGTGCTCCAAAGCTTCCTTGATGGCCTTTTCGGTGATTTCATGGAAGACGATCCGTTCGGTCCGCTCCGGAGAATTCTCCAAGCCGAGCGCTTGCGACAAATGCCAGGCGATGGCCTCTCCTTCGCGGTCTTCATCCGAAGCGAGGATGACTTTTTTGGCTTTTTCCGCTGCTTTTTTCAGTTTGGTGACGGTCTTGCGCGAAGCTGTCGGAATGACGTATTTCGGCTGAAAGTCATTATCGACGTCGACACCGAGGTCGCGTTTAGGCAGATCGCGAATGTGGCCGAATGATGATTCGACCTTGAAACCCTTGCCCACGAACTTGGCGATGGTTTTGGCCTTGGTCGGTGACTCGACAATGATTAGGTTCATGATGGTTAGTTGAAAATGCAAAATTCAAAATGAAAAATTATTGGAGCTCAGCGCAGCTGAGCATGCATAAATTTTTCATTTTGAATTTTGATTCTTAAATTTTTCTTATATATTGCATGCCGCCGATATTCCGGGCCAGCCCTTTGATTTCCAGAAGAGTCAGGGCGCCGTTGGCTTGGCTCGCCGTCAGGCCGGTTTCGGCTATTATTAGCTCGATATGCTTGGCTTCTTGGCTCAGCGCCGACATGATCGCCGCTTCGGTCGGATCAAGCGAAAGGGAGGCATCTGTCTTAGCATGCTTTCCAATATACTGACTTAGGTCGGTTAAGTCAAGGGCGGAGAGGATGTCTTCGCTGGAAGTGATGCTGGTTGCCCCTTGTTTGATCAGCTGGTTGGTTCCGGCGGAGAGGGGTGAGTAGATGCTTCCTGGCACGGCAAAAACCTCCCGCCCTTGTTCCAGTGCCTGGTAGGCGGTGATAAGCGATCCGGATTTGAGGGCGGCTTCAATCACCAAAGTGGCCTGGCTGATCCCAGAGATGATGCGGTTGCGCAAAGGGAAGTGGTGTTTAAGCGGCGGAGTGCCTGGAGCGAATTCCGAGAGCAGCTGCCCTCTGGTTCCTATGATCTTTTCAGCTAGGTAGCGGTTGTTCGAAGGATAAATAGATTGCCTGTCGAGACCGGAGCCTAATACGGCAATAGTGCGGCCCCCTGCGTCGAGGGCGGCTTGGTGAGCTAGGGCATCGATACCCAGGGCCAGGCCGCTGACAACGGTGATGTTCCTTGCAATTGAACCCACAAGCTGTTCGACCGCTTGCCGGCCGTAAATGCTGAACTTCCTGGCCCCGACTACGGCTAAAGCGAGCTCTTTACCGACGGCCGCGCCTTTGCTATATAATAGGAATGGCGGCTGATAGATCGAGGCCAACAATTCCGGGTATCCAGGGTCAGTCCGAAGTATGACGTCTATTTTTTCACGCTCCAACCAGTCGCTGAATTTGGTTAAATCAAGCCCGTGACGCCAGGCGGCGAATTCTTGGGCTAAGGCCGGATCAAGACCGGCATGGGCCAGTTCGCTTGCTGAAGCCTTGAGGACCCTATCCGGTTCTTTGAAATGCGACTCAAGCCGGCTCAGCCGGGCAGGCCCGAATTTAGAAAAAGAGCCGATTGCGGCCCAAGTTACCGATTCCGATGCCATTTATGTGCAAAAATGGTTAATAAGTTGGATATTGACAGGAAAGAAATTTCGTGATAAGGTAGGGTATCGTTAGTGGTTGAAGCACTACTTGTTTAAGGGTGTGGTGCGACATATGGCTTTCCTCCTTGACCATATGCGTGGCTTATATCCCTTATGGCAAGTAGTGCCTTGATCGCTAACGCAGACGGATATCACAATTGTAACATATTCATTTTGGCGTTGATAGCTTTGTCTAGGAGTCATCTTGGCAAAATCTTCCCTCCTTTGATTTTGCCGGATTAATAAGGGTTATCTCTTAGCTTCTAGGCAGAATCATCCACGTCAGATGGCAACAGAGCGATTACTCTGTTTTTTTGTGCCCGATTTGCACTTTTGTATTTGGCAAATTCATAGTCGCAGCTAGTTTGTCCCCTGGCAATCATTTTTGCTTAGATGACCTGCCTGCCGGCAGGCAGGGTACATATGCGCAAAAATGATTGCCAGGGGACAGACATCTTTATGGGTTTGAAAAATAATTTAACCGTATAGAAGCTCATTACATAAAAGAGGAGGATTGAATCGTGAAGAAATTAGATGGCAAGATCGTTATCGGCATCGCTTCAAGCGCGTTGTTCGACCTGGCCGCCTCAGATGCGGTGTTCACCAGCAAGGGCCCAGCCGCCTACAAGCGGTATCAGGAGCGGCATATCGACAAAGTTCTCGAGCCCGGAGTCGCCTTCCCATTCATCAGACGCTTTTTGCGGCTGAATCAGATTTTTCCTGAGCAGCAGCCGGTGGAGGTCATCCTATTTTCCCACAACAGTCCGGAAACCGGCTTGCGCGTCTTTCGCTCGATTAGGCACTACGGTCTCGATATCACGCGAGGCAGCTTTTTCCCGGGAGGCGAATTCTATGATTTTCTGCCGGTGTTCAATGTTTCCTTGTTCCTTTCCGGGAACGAGAATGATGTCCGCGAATCAATCAAGCGAGGACACCCGGCCGGGCTAGTAATCGGCAGCAAAGTCGATGATTCGGCTGGGGATGATGAGCTTCGTATCGCCTTCGATTTCGATGGCGTAATCGCAGACGATGCAGCCGAGCAGGTCTACAAGGAGCGCGGCCTGGACGAGTTCCAAGTCTCTGAACAGAAGTCGGCTGCCGTGGCCCATGAATCAGGACCGTTAGCCCGTTTGGTCAGGCAACTGATGGCGATCAGGCAGCTTGAAGTGGCCGCTGAAGCCGCTGACAGGACTTATCGGCGTTTTATCAAGACTGCCATTATTACGGCAAGGTGCGCTCCGGCTCACGAGCGGGTTGCGACTACTTTGCGTGCCTGGGGAATCGAGATCGATTACGCTTTTTTCTTGGGCGGACTGGCCAAGAAACCGGTCTTGGAAAAGCTGAGGCCGCACCTTTATTTTGATGACCAGATCGCGCATCTTGAAGGCGTCGACGGCGTACCTTTAGTCCATGTCCCGTTCGGCCGCTTGAATGAAAAGTGACCTGAAACAAAAAAGCCCTTGGTTTAACCAAGGGCGATTTTTTTTATCTCAGGGAATTGTTGTTTGATGGCTGCAAGCTCCTCTTTTTTGAATTTTTCCAAAACGAATTTTTCAGCGGGGATCCTTCTGGGGTTCGGTACGCGGATGCCGACACGACAGCGGGTGAATTTTTTGGTGCCCAGATGGTCGATCAGCGATTGGACGCCGTTGTGGCCGGCAGCTCGGGAGGCGGTCGCCACCTTGAAGGCCCCCAGATCGACATCGAGGTCGTCGTGGATGACGGTCAGGATGCTGGCCAAGTCCTCTTTGACCGGTATCTTGTAGTAATCGAAGATGTTTCTGACGGACAGGCCGGAGATGTTCATGAAATCCTGTGGCTTGACCAGGATGATATCGTTGTAGCGGGAGACTAGAGCACTGTATTTGTCCTTCCACTTGGTCCAAGTCAGTCCGAATTCATCGGCGATCGCGTCAACCGCCAAGAAACCGACGTTGTGGCGGGTGAGTTCATAGGGTTTTCCTGGGTTGCCGAGACCTACAATCAATTTCATATTTTTTGAATGCTATATTTCTTCATCCATGATATCTGTCTCGCCTCGACCGTGCTCTTGCCGTCCGTGCACTTTGCGTCCTTTGGTGATCCAGACGCGGATCGGGGTGCCGGTGAAGCCGAATTTCTCGCGCAGACGATTGGCGATGAAGTGGGTGTAGGACTTATCAAGATTCTCTTTGGCGCCGATGCGGACTTTGAAGGCCGGCGGGTTGACGTTGCATTGCTCGAAGCGGCGGATGCGCGGATTGACCGTGCCCTTGCCTCGGGTCGGGCGATGGAGCTTGACCAGCTTCATTAGGAAGGTGTTCAGGACTGAAGCGCTTATTTCTTTTTGGCGCTCTTCAGCGACCTTAAGAACGGACTCCAAAACATGCTTGGTTTTGGCGCCGGTTTTGGCCGAAAGAAAAAGGACCGGGGCCCACTGGGCGAAAGGCAAGTGGCTGAAGATTTCGCGGGTGTGCTTCTTGACGTCCTTGGTCTCGATTAGGTCCCATTTGTTGCCGATAATGATCAAGCTTTTCTGGCGATCGACGATTTCCTCGACGATCTTAGCGTCCTGGTGGGTGATTTCGTCGCTGATATCGAGCACTAAAATGGCGATGTCAGCTTTCTCTAGGCTCTTCAATGATTTTTCGATGCCGATCTTTTCCAGCTGGCTGTCGTGCTTCTTCTTATAGCCGACTTGGCGGCCTTTGCGGCTGATACCGGCCGTGTCGATCAGGCGGATAGTCTTGTCTTTGTAGATGAGTAAGGTGTCTTGCGGTTCGCGGGTGGTGTGGGCTATCGGACTGACGATGACCCGTTCTTCACCCAAGAGGCTGTTCAAAAGGCTGGATTTGCCGACGTTCGGTTTGCCGATGATGACAGCTTTGATTTCTTCGACTTCGGTCTCCTCGGCTTCAATCTCGGCTGGCAGCTTCTCGACGATGACGTCGAGCAAGTCACCGGTGCCTGAGCCGGTGGCAGCGGAGAGGGCGAGCGGCTCGCCTAACGCCAGCTTGTGGAACTCCACGACTCGGTCCTTTTGGCGGCGGTAATTATCTACTTTGTTGGTTACGAGCAAGATGCTGTCGGTCTTGTCCTGGAAGATTTTTTTAAGCAGGTTGGCTAACTGGCGATCGACCGGCAAGATGCCGTCTTTGGCGTCGACGACGAACAATATCAAAGCAGCGCGCTCCAAGTGGAGGCGCGCCTGCTCTTCGATCTTCTTTTGGATCAAGTCGGTCTGTTCACGCCGGCCGGCAGTACCGAGGAAATTATCAAGATTGATGATACCGCCAGTGTCGATGAGCTCGAAGCGCCGGCCGCGCCATTCCACCACGCCGGCGTTGGCGTCGCGCGTGGTGCCGGCGATATCGGAAACGATCGCCTGCTGCTTTTCCAGAAGGCAATTGAAGATGGTCGATTTTCCGACGTTGGTGCGGCCGAAGATGACGACTTGGGGCAGATTTTGATTGGCAGTTTTCATGTTAATTCGGGTTTACTAGGCCGCTCTTGGTATTGTCGGCTGATTGGCCGACAACTAAGACGAAGTCTGGCTGGATGAAATTCTTATTGGCTTTAGCTGATTGGTTGAGTTCGGTGGTGAGCCACGATGGCAGTTCGAGTCCGAGATTGGCACCGGCCTTTTCCTTGAGCAATTCAAGAGATTGCGGCTTGGCGCCGTTGGTCAAATCGTAGATGACCGAGCGCTGATAGTTGCGCATGCTGGCGTTGGCGACGCTGGTGACGTCGAAGCCGAATTTCTCCATGTCGGTCGAGACCTTGCTGGCGAGACCGTTGATCCAGGTGCCGTTGCGGATTTCGAGCAGCACCTTTTCTTTGACCACCTTTTCGACGGTCGTAGCAGGGGCATCGGCGAAGACGTTGGCAATCAGATATTCGATCTGCGAGAAGTCGCCCGAGCGGGGGACTAGGATGTATGCGCCCTCGTCGCCACGGCTGTCCATCAGGAGGCCGTCCGGACTGTTGTCGAGGACCTTGTTGGTGATCTGCTCCTTTTTCACGTTCTTGAACAGGTCCCACATCTTGACCATCTCCCAGACCTGGAAGTTGGTGGTGACGTGTTCCTGGTAGGTGCCGACCAGGTTGCCGATCAGTGTCGGCTTGAAAATATTCGAAGCGGAGAAGAGCTTGTCTTTGACGGCCTGGATGACCAGCTGCTGCCGTTTGGCGCGGGCGAAGTCTGAGCCTTCGCCGTTGACGCCGTGACGTGAGCGGGCGAACTTCAGGGCCAACGAGCCGTCCATGTGTTGCAAGCCAGGAGCAACGCTCAAGTGTTGGTAGCGGGCGTAATAGTTCGGATTGTCCTCTTGACCGAGAATCGGGTACATGTAATCGTCAAGCTGCTTTTCGACCTCGACATCGATGCCACCGAGCTCGTCGATAACCTTGGCGAAGCCTTGGAAGTCAACGCGCAGGTAGTAGTCGATCGGCACTTTGAAAAGTTCGCTGATGGCTTGGCTAGCTGCCAAACCGCCAGAGCCGGGATTTTCCTTTTCAGCGAAGGCGCCGATGGCGTTGATCTTGCGCCAGCCCATGTTTTCGACGGGTACGGTCAGGTCTCGAGGTATGGAAATCATGGAAACACGTTTGGTGGAGGGCTGGAAGCTGACTAGCATAATGGTATCAGTCAGCCAGCCGCCGTCGTGGTTCTTGCCGCCGACGCCCAAAAGGAGGATATTGATGCGGTCACGCTCTTCGCCTTTGAGCTGTCGGTCAGAACTGACAGCCAAGTGGGTGATTTGGCCGACTAAGCCCAGGTTATCAAGCCAACTGGTAACGACCCCGCCGTTTTTGGCCGAGTTGTTGTTCCTAGCATTGAAGCCGGAAAAGGCGGCTAGGCCGATTCCCGCGAATATTAGGAAAAAAATAGTGAATTTGAAGAAGAATTTGAAAAAAGAACGTTTTTTCTTCGGTTTGGACTCTTTTTCCGATTCTTCGAAATATATATCGTCGAGTTTCTTGACCTCGATCACGTCGGATTCCTTCATTTAATTTCTCTAAAATTACATAAAAAATAAGACAGACAGAAAAATACCCAAGGCGGACTTATTTATTTTTCCGTTTGCCTTATCTTGATAAGATTATAACTGGTTTTTATTTATTTGGCAAGTCTTAGGCTAAAAACAGCCGATCTTTCCGATGCTGGGCCAAATCGGCACAATATGGTACTATTAAGATATTGAAAATCTAAAACAAACCTATGAATCATTTTCTGAAAAAATTGCGTCGCAAACTTGACAGTATGGCTTGGACTTTAGCCACGACTGGCGCCATGATGATCCTTTTGGGCATCTTGGTAGTGTTCTTCAATTTTTTCACCCGTCTGGTCTTCGGCTTCATGATTATCCTTATGGCCATGGTCTTCATCTATTTAGCTGATAAGTTCTGGTGGCTGAAGCGTGAATTGGACCAGCTGTTCAAGATAAAATAGGCTACTTTACAAACCGGGGAGGAGCGTTTACAATATGGACTTAAGATTAAGCATCTGTTTATTATGACCAAGAAACAATTTTTTTCCGTCCTGATCATCATTTTTCTCCCCTTCATCCTCTCCGGCTGCTTCAAGAAAGAAGTACCGATCAGCCAGGGGGAAAACGGCAGCTATGTCTACACCGCCAAAGACTTGGGTTTCGGCCTGACTTTACCGAAGGAGTTCCAATATTTTCAGACGCAGCGGCAGAATAAGGGCGATTACACTGATTTGCAGATCTTCGTTCCGACCAGTGATACTGATTTTCCGCAAATCGTACCAGGTTATGCCGAAGTCGTCACTATCCGGGTCGTTACCAATAAAGAACATCAGCCAGAGAGGGCTTTCGAGTTGATCGGTTCCGCCGAGGATCGCAGCCATTATATCCTATTCTGGAACAATATTCCCAAAGACTGGAAAGAAAAGTGGACCGACGCCATGAAAAAACAAATTATCGATTCATTCAAAAAGATCAGTTAGCAATAACTGTTCTTTTTTTAGCCTCTTCGGGAAATTTATTGGTAAACAATTTTTGCGGGTCCGGCTTTCGGCATCGTTTTTCCTGCTTAGACGAGTACGTATGCGCGATAAAAACGATGCCGAAAGCCGGCTAAACCCATAGGATTTTACAAATATTTTTTATCGCTCATTCCAAGCCGAATATGATGGCCAAACGATAAAGGAGGCGTGCCCATGGAACGGACAATATTGCATGATGCGGAGTCGTTGCGCAAGCGGATCACTGACACGGAGTGTTTTTCTGATGGCGCCCTGGCGCTGCTTCTGGAAGTGATAAAGTCGGGCTTCATCTCAAGGCTGGAGAACCCAGAGTTCAAGTCTGAACACGGCATCTCCGACAAGTACTTGTGCGGCGAGACCTTCAAAGGCGCGAGTTACGTCGTGGATGTCGAAGGCAGCCAGGTCTTCATCAACTTGCAGGCCTGCGACATGGATATTCGCGGGTACAATGGCAGCTGGCACGTCACCAGCTGCATCGGCTTCAAGGGAAGCGAGGCTGCGGTATTGCGCCTCAACCGGTTATTCCTGGATTACTTGGCTCGAGCTGAGCTTAACGGCCTCAAAGAGCAGGTCCGGGAGATGTTGGCAGCGAATTCGCACCACTTTGTCCTTATCGACCACCGTAGGCCATTCTATGATGCCGCCAAGTGAGCGGTTGTCGGCCGACACCTCGAGTGTCGGCTTTTTTCTTGATTTTAGCCGAAAAATGTGTTACAATATACACAATGGAGGTAATTAACGTTAGCTTTCTATTATGTTTAACCCAACCCTCAGTAAAAAAGAAGAAACTAGGCTAACCGTGACTGAAGAGATCAAAAAACTCTTTCAGGAGACTTATCGCGCCCAAAGCCAATCGACCCGCGAAACTGATGAGCCGAAAATCAAGGTTTCGGATATCATTTCCAAGATGGCTTTTTATTACGAGAAGATCCGTAACTCGGTCGACGACAAAGAAGATCATCTGCTGCACAAGAACGCCATCGACCGCATCATCCGCCGCCAAATCTCGATCGAGCAGGTGCGCAACGGCCAGGAAGTCGCCGCCCACTTGCTGACGGAGATGATCCGCGCCGGCTATCTGCCAAACAATAAGCTGCCAGAGAGCAACATCGCCGAAGTAGGGGCGATTATCGATAAATACATAATCTTGCGCCGCTTGGCTGCACCCAGGCTGGATGAACTTCAGTATGAGGAGAAGAAAGAAATCAACCGCTGGCTGATTTCCTTGGCCGCTTGCGAGATCGAAGAGAAGCTCAAGCGAGATTCGATTACCAAGCTGGCGATCAATATCCTTTATGCCAACCTGGCCAAAGACATCAAATTCCCGGACGACTCGCCATATCATAAGGACAAGGAAATCCAGATCTTTTCCGGGATTTACCGCAGTTATCTCAAGGCCGATCGCGACATGGTCAGCTATGTCCTCTTGAAATTTTACGTCTCCGATTGGCAGCAGCCATCAGAAGAGGTCATGAATAAGACGGCCGCCAACTTGGTCGGTCTCTACCGCGCGATCAACCAGCAGATCGCACATCCGCTGGCACCGCAGCTCGGGCGCATCATCGATCGCTACACCGTTTATTTCAGCATCCTCCAAGAAGTGATCTCCGAAAACCCGGTTTCGGTCTATGATGATTTCAAGAAAGACCCCAAAGCTTTTCCGCGCAATATCAAAGGCGTCTGCGCCAAGCGGTACAAGAAGACCAAGTCGAAGCTGTGGCGTGCCGCCATCCGCAGTATCATCTACCTGTTCGTAACCAAGATGTTCTTGGTATTCATCCTGGAAATTCCTTTGGCTACGCTTTTGAAGGAGAATCCGAGCCTCGGCGCTTTGGCTGTCAATGTCGCCATGCCGCCGATTTTGCTATTTTTCATCATCCTTTTCACCCGCTTGCCAGGAGAAGCCAACACGGCCAAGATCGTGGCTGGCATCGAGGAACTGACTTTCGCTGAGAAAGCCCGCCAGGAACCGATGAGGTTGCGGCCGCCGGTCAAACGCAGCGGTTTTCGCAACGCCTTTTTCAACTTCCTTTACGGCGTTACTTTCATGGTCACTTTCGGTGCGGTCATATATCTTTTGGCCCAGATCGGATTCAATTTCATCAGCATCACCATTTTCTTATTCTTCTTGGCTTTGATCAGCTTCTTCAGCATCCGCATCCGCAAACGCGTCCGCGAGCTGATGGTAGTCGATGCTAAAGAGAATATCTTCGGCTTCATCACGGACTTTTTCTATGTCCCGGTCATCGCTGTCGGCAAATGGCTGTCGCAGCATTTTTCCAAAATCAACGTCTTCGTCTTCATTCTGGATTTCATCATCGAAGCGCCATTCAAGGTCTTTGTCGAAATCGCCGAGGAGTGGGGCAAGTATGTCCGTGAACGCAAAGAAGATATCAGCCAATAAAACATTATGCCAACCCTATATATCGTCGCCACTCCCATCGGCAACCTGGAAGATTTAACACTCCGCGCCCTCCGCATATTGAAGGAGGTTGATTTTATTTTGTGCGAAGACACCCGGGTGACCGGCAAGCTGCTGGCTCACTACGAGATCAAGACTCCGACTATCTCCTATCATCAGCACTCCAATCTGCACAAGGTCGATCGTGTTTTGTCCTTGCTTGAAGAGGGCAAGAATCTAGCCCTAGTCACTGACGCCGGTACGCCAGGGATTTCCGATCCGGGCGGCATGCTGGTACAGGCAGTCTTGGAAAAATTCGATGACGAAGTCAAGGTCGAATCGGTACCGGGCGCTTCGGCGGTCACAGCCGCCCTGTCCATTTCCGGCGTCGCTGCTGACAAGTTCGTCTTTCTCGGCTTTCCGCCCCACAAGAAGGGTCGGCAGACTTTCATCATGAAAATCATCGAAAGCGAGTTTCCGGTAGTGGTTTATGAATCCAAGCATCGCATCATCAAGTTTTTAGAAGAACTCAAAGCCTTGAACGATGAGCTCAAGGCCGTGCAGGCAGCCGATCAAGAAGGAGATGAGGATAATGCCAGCAACCAGGATTATGAAATAGAAGCAGAAAAGAAATATTATAAGAAAGCTAGGAAATCAGAGTGCAAAAAAATCGTGCACCTGACCTCGGTCGTGGTCTGCCGCGAGCTGTCCAAGATGTACGAGACCGTCTATCGCGGCGAATTGGAAAAGATAATCGAAAAGATAAAGAGCAATCAGGACGATCAGAAGGGGGAGTTCGTAGTGATTATCGCCAAGTAGTTATGCTGAAGATTGATCTGCACATCCATACGGTATTCAGCGGCCATGCCCATAGCACGATTGCTGAATACGTGAATCGCGCCAAAGAGCTGTCGATGGATATCATCGGTATCAGCGATCATGGTCCGACCATGTATGGCGCCACGACTAATGATTACTATTTCGGCGGCCTCAAACGGGTGCCGCAGAAGATCGATGGTCTTCTGGTTTTGAAAGGCATCGAGGCTAATGTCATTGGCCTAGATGGAGAGCTTGATCTGGCCGACCGCCTGCTCGCGCGGCTCGATTATGTCATGGCCGGCTTCCATGGCGAGGCTTATAAGGATGTCGGAATTGAAGCCAACACGCGGGCGATGGTCGCGGCGATCCGTTCGGGCAAAGTCGATGTCATCACCCATCCGTTCGTCACTAAGGAAATCGCTGTCGACATAAAAAAAGTGGCCGAGGCGGCCTGTGAGCACAAGGTCCTTCTGGAGATTAACACTTCATATCTCCGTTCGCATCGGCTGACCGAAGACACGCTCGACAATATCGAAAAGATGTTGGCCATAGTCAAACGTCACGGCCAGAAGATCATCGTCAATTCCGATGCCCACTCCATCTGGGAGCTGGGCGATGATGCGCCTTTGGAGAAGCTCAGGCACAAGATCAAATTGGACGATGAGATGATTATCAATAACTATCCTAAAGAATTGCTACGATTATTAAAATACGATAATGAATAAATTTTACGTCACTACGCCGATCTATTACGTCAACGCTCAGCCGCACCTAGGACATACCTATACCACTATTGCCGCCGATGTCTTGGCGCGCTATCACCGCATGACCGGCGACAAGACTTTTTTTCTGACCGGTACCGACGAGCATGGCGCCAAGATCGCCCAAAAAGCGGAAGAGGAGGGCAAAGAGCCGCAGCAATTCGTCGACGAAGTGGCGGCCAAGTTCCAGCTGGCCTGGGATGAATTGGATATTTCCAATGATAACTTCATCCGAACCACGGATCCGGCACACAAGCTGGCCGTTCAGCGGGCCTTGCAGCAGATGTACGATAAAGGGGATGTTTACAAGAGCAAATACGAGGGCCTTTATTGCCAAGGGTGCGAGCAGTTCAAGAACGAAAAAGATCTGGTCGACGGGCTCTGCCCCGACCACAAGGTCGCACCGCAATGGATGAGCGAGGAGGCCTACATGTTCAAGCTCTCAAGCTATCAGGATATACTTTTGGACAAGATCAAGCGCGATGAATTGAAGATCCGCCCGCTCGAGCGTAAGAACGAGATGGTCAGCTTCATCGAGCAGAACGGCTTGAATGATGTGGCGTTTTCCCGGGCCAAGGTCAAGTGGGGCATTCCCGTGCCTTGGGATGAGAATCAGACAATCTATGTCTGGGCCGATGCCTTTTTGAATTATCTCACCGGCTTGGGCTGGGATGGCGAGGCCGGCAAGGCGCCGGAGTTCTGGCCAGCCAACGTCCAGCTGATCGGCAAGGACATCTTGCGCGTCCACGCCACGATCTGGCCAGCCATGCTTCTGTCACTCGGCTTGCCGGTGCAGCAAGAGCTGTTCGTGCACGGTTTCTTCTTGTCTGAAGGGCAGAAGATGTCGAAGTCTCTTGGCAACGTCATCGCCCCCGAAGATCTGGTCAAGAAATACGGCGTCGACGGCACCCGCTATCTCCTGATGGGCGCGACGCCTTTCGGTAATGATGGCGATATCACTTGGAAATTCTTGGATGAGAAATATAACGCTGACTTGGCCAATGGTCTTGGCAATCTGGTGTCACGGCTCATTACCATGACTTTGAACGGTTATGATGGCAAGGTGCCGGAGCCGACCCAGCCTGAGTTGACGCACGGACAGTTGATCCAAGAGGTCAAATACCAGCTGAGCGTCTATTGCAACTCTATGGACAACGTCCTGGTTTCCAACGAGCTGTCCGGCATCATGAAGCTGGTCGGACTGCTGGATAAGAATATTTCGGAATTGACACCCTGGAAGGCGCTGAAGGAAGGGCAGGCCGACACGGTTGCCATGCGCAACTCTTTCTATATCTGGCTTGAGACTCTGCGGGTCATCGCTTGGCTGGCTTGGCCGTTCATGCCGAAGGTCGCAGAAGCGATTTGGCAAGCTTTAGGCCGTGAAGGCGAGTCGCAGAATGATTTCCATGAGGCGGCACGTTTCGGCGGCCTCGTTCCAGGCGCCACGGTAACCAAGCCGGAATCCTTGTTTCCGAGAATCTAATTACTAACGATAAGCTCATGCAAAAGAAATCGCTTGCGGCCCTGGTATTATTGCTAGTTGCCGCTTTCGTCGTGGGTGCCAACGCTGTCTTGGCCACCTATACCAATGAGTCCCAGCCGGTCAGCACGGTCAAATCGATTACTTTGACCGCCGGAGGCGACAACCAGATCAGCTGGTCGACCAATGGCAATTCGGTCAATGGCTTTAAGATCGCCTGGTCGCTCAATCCCGACCCGACTTACCCGCTCCGCTCCGGCGACCAGTATCATTATTATGCCGAGCCGAACAAGTCGAACGATACGCTCGAGGCTTTCTCCGGCGATGGCATCTACTACGTCCGCGTCTGCGAATACCTCGGCGGCAAATGTGGTCTTTATTCGAACCAGGTCAAAATGACCTTGAGCGGTTCCGGCAAGAAGGCTGAACCCATAATCAAAAAAGAGAACAAGGAACCGGTGGCTTGCACCATGGATTATAACCCGGTCTGCGGCCAGAAGAAGGTGGTGTGCATCAAGGCCCCCTGCGATCCGATCAAGACCACTTACTCCAACAAGTGCATGCTTAGCGCCGCTAAAGCCGAGTTCCTCTATGCTGGCGAGTGCAAGAAGGAAGCTGCCAAGCCAAGAAATCTGACTGTCGAGAATAATATCTTGGCCAAGAAGGCCAAGGACTGGGAGAAACGGGTCGGCGTACTGCAGGCCGAGAACAAGCGGCTGAAAGACATCATCAAAGCCCAGCAGCGTGAAATCGCGGAGCTGAGGGCTTTGCTGGGTGAGGAATAATCCGCATGGCAATTTTTGACGCGATACTGCTGATCATCCTGGCCGGGTTTATCTTCTATGGCCTATTCTTCGGGCTAATCCGGACTCTCGGCTCGCTCATCGCCGTCATAGGCGGCGTGCTCTTGGCCAGCTGGTTTTACCAGCCGGCTTACGATTGGGCTTCGGGCTGGTTTTTGGGACACGAGGTTTTGGGCAAGGTGACGGTTTTCTTCCTGCTCTATGGCCTTATCAACCGCTTGATCGCGCTCGGCTTCTATCTTTTAGATCACGTCTTCGACATCCTGACGATTATTCCTTTCCTGAAAACGATCAACCGTTTGGCCGGCGCAGTTTTCGGCCTGATCGAAGGCTTCTTCTTGATCGGCTTGGGGCTCTATACCATTTCGGGCCAACCGATCGTGGGTACCTGGGTGACAGCTTCTCTCGCCAAGTCGGAGGCCGCGCCTTATTTCATTAATTTTATCCTGTTCGTCAAACCGGTTTTCCCGCAGGTACTCGAAGTGCTCAAGTCGCTTTTGAACATATGATGATTTTGGACCTGAAAACCGATACGGCAGCCAAGTTGAAGAAGCTGGCTGCTCTTCTGGCACAAGGCGAAGTAATCGCCTATCCGACCGAAACCGTTTATGGCCTAGGTTGCGATGCAACCAACCAGGCAGCAGTGGAAAAAATTTATTCGATCAAGGGCAAGGATAAGAACAAGCAGCTGCTGGTCTTGGTGGGGAGTCGGGCGATGGCCGAAAAATATTTCGAGTTCAACGCGTTGTCGCGGCGCCTGGCAAGAAGGTATTGGCCAGGCGCCTTGTCCATGATTCTTCCTGTAAGACCGGAGTTTTTGGGAGTATTCGGCCAGGAAAAAGTCGGCGTCCGCTTGTCGAGCAATCGGATGGCAACCAGCCTGTCACGAAGACTGGGCCGACCGATAATTTCAACCTCCGCCAACCCTAGCGGTCAGCCTGCAGCGCTTTCCGGCGAGCAGGTCCAGGCTTACTTCAAAAATGAAGCTGGAATGATTGCGGCTCTGGCCGACGGCGGAGCACTTGAACCATCCCTCGGCTCGACTGTAGTTGACGCCTCTTCTGGTGAAATAAAGTTAATCCGCCAAGGCGCAGTTGAAATTATTGGGAAAATATAACAAGAATTACAGATTCGATATTGATAAATAAGGAGCCAAGAGCTCCTTATTTATTTTTTATAAGTTCACTTCTTGGATGTTGTAAAATATGTTATAATAAGCTTACTCACAAAGAGTATTTTATTATCCATGCTTAGAATATTTCACTTGCTGCAAAGCAAGGTACAACAGATAGAATTCAAATTGGCGCAGAAGCTCGAACAACGGCTGAATCAGCCCTATGCCTCGAGCATTTTTTATTTCGGCATCATCGGTTTGAATGTCTACTTGGTGTTCTGGCAGGTGGTGACTGATCTGTACAAGTTTTTAGTTATACTTTTCGCTGATCCAGGAAATTCATTTAATCTATTTTTCCGACAAAGAGAATTGCGTTCCTGCCCCTTTTCCTATGCGTCTTACAAGAAGGTTCAGGGCAGGGTTAGATTATTCTCGCTCGCCGGCGTAACCGCAATCGTGGCTGTCTCAGTCATGTCCTCCCTTATCACGAACCTGCTTTTTGGCGGCAAGCTCCCGACTTGGGCCGCGACTAAGGATTTTAAGCAGATAGATTGGTCCAACGGTGTTTCGGCGGGCTTTGCAACTATGACCGGCTGGGATCGATATTTGGCTGCATCTTCGACCCTTAACTTGTCCGGTCAGAATATCGCTTTGAATATTGCCGCTAGCTCAACCACCCAGACCACGGATGCGGATTTCAATGCCGGCGCCACCTCTTCGACGGCCGTCGGCGGCAACTCGGTCAAGTTGGCACAGACCAGCCAGAACTACAGCTTGTCTCAAACAACCGATTCGGTGATTACGCCCGGGCCTGGCAATTTGACCGGCGGCTTCAACAATCGCAGCTTGGCTGCCAGTGGCATGTCCAATGTCGTGGCCAACGGTTCGACCGGAGCCAGCTCCAGCATCCAGCTAGCTGTACAAAACTCATCGTTTACTAACACTTTTCAGTTCAATGACGGAAGATATACCCTGACAAGAGGCATGACAATTGATAGCGCTGGCAATATCTATTTGGTTGATGGACAAAGCTCGTCTGGGCATATCTTGAAATACAGTCCAGACGGCAGCACCTTGTTGCTTGATAAGACAGGCTTTGTCAGTGCTAATGATAATGTGGCTTGGGCCTATGATGTCGCGGTTGATTCCGCACAAAATTTCTATTTTATAACCAAGTCAGGAATACCATCTTTTAAAAAGTATAATTCCAGCGGGGGTTTTGTCTATTCGATCAGCCATCCAGGTGGCAAGGGTATCACCATTGACCAATCAGGCTACCTCTATGTCGCCAATGATTCGGGTTTTAAAATTGACAAATACCGATCGAGCGATGGCGGTTTCGTCGCGTGGTTGGGATGGGATGGCGGCTCCGGTTACGGATGGCACACCAGTGGCACGGCTGCTCAAGGCACCGCAAATGGTCAATTTTATTCGCCTGCAGATGTAACATTAGATTCCTCGGGGAATATTTATGTTACAGATTACCCAACACGAGTTCAAAAATTTGCTCCTGACGGTACATTTTTAAGTGCCACCAATAGTTATGGAGGATCCAATATGCAGGTGGCAGTGGATTCGGCCGGGTATATTTATTTGACCGGAAATGGCGGGACGATGCACACAAGACTGAATTCAAGCTTTGCTCTAGTAAGTTCATTCAGCGTTCCAAATGTCACACAAGGTTATGCCGTAACCTCGGACAATAACGGTAATGTTTATTTTTCGGGCAGAAACAACACGACAGCCTACGTTTCCAAATACGGCACGGTTTATACTTATTATGCTAGCGGAACGTACACTTCATATTTTGACGCAGGCACAGCCTTGAATAATATTTGGAATAATTTTTCTTGGACAGAGACAGTGCCAACGGCTAATGTAACGTTGTTTTCCGATGCGTTTACTAGCTTCACAGGGTGGACGGTGAATAGCGGGACTGTTAGTGGTAATGCTTTTGGAAATCCATCAAACAGCGTATCGATGGGGGGAGCTTCTCCGAGCATCTCAAAGGCGTTTACTTCGGGCGCAGGAACGGTTTCTTGGACATACAATGCGTATACGACAAACGGGGGGGTAACAGCTAGTTCAAATGTCGATGGCACTGGCGCGGCTACTTGCACGCTATCACCAATCAATAATTGGTATTCATGCTCAAACTCGAAAGTTGTTTCGGCCGGCTCACACACGATCAATATATCAAGCGGAGCAGGAACTTATATTGATAACTTGACGATAACCGGGCCGTCTGTGGCCGTCGGGCCAACTATTAGCTATAAAGTAAAAGCAACAAATTCAACAACGACCCCAAGTTTCGCCTCGGGAACGTGTGATATAGCCGCTACTGGATCGAATGGAACGGCAACTCTGAACACGACTTGTGCATCGAGCACTAATCGATATCTTTGGTACCAGGCAACCCTCAATGCATCGGCTGATCAAACACAAAACCCAACCCTCGACAGCGCTAACGTCAGTGTCAATGTTGGCAGCTATCTGCCGTCCGGTACCTTTACTTCGAGTTTCGTGGATTTGGGTAGGTCTGTATCGTCTTGGAACAACCTTGCGTGGACTAACCCAGTGGCCCAACCTTTTTCTGTAAAGGTTCGCTCTGGTCGCAGCAACGGTTCGATCGCGCCGACGGTCAAATACATAAACATAGGCACTTCTGGCAGTGAAGCTTGGGAGACGGCAGGTGTTTCGTTGCCGCTGGTTTCGGCATTGACCTCTCCGGCTGGCGGCAATAAGAACTTGACCAGCGCCTCAGACAGTTCATATTGGGAAACGAAATTGACAACTGGACATGATCAATACGACTATCAGATTTATCGGTTGAAAAGTAATTACGCCCTTGCTTCGACAACGGGTTTGACTATAAATTGGCGCGGTTACGGCGAAGCGCAGGCCGGTTATGATGTCGGACTATATCTTTGGAATAATAATGGTAGTAGCTGGGAAGAGCTGGATACTGGTCATCTGGCTGCTGCTGGCGACCTTACGGGCAATAAAATTGCGGCCCTGGATGAGTATATAGACGGCAGCGGATATATCTATGTTGCCGCTTCTTCCAGACACTACAATTACGCCCCGAACGAACCTGCCAGTCCCAATCGCAGCGTGGCAACGACCAGCAACTCGGCCACTATGTCCTGGGCGGCTTATGACGATTTGGATGGTGATAGCGACAAGGAATATTATGTCGAATTCCATAATGGCGCCGGCTGCGGCAGCCTCGATAGCAACAGTGGCTGGATCAGCGCTACTGATTGGAACAAGGGCTCATTAGCTGATGGCGGTTATTCTTGGCGGATCAAGAGTCGCAATTCACCACAAGTCACCCCTGAATCAAACTATTCGGCGTGCTCTAATTTTTCTATTGGCATCGGCCCGGTTTGCGGCAATGGAGTGCAGGAGGCAGGGGAACAGTGTGATAGTGGCGGAGGCAATGGAGCTTGCCCAGCGGCATGCTCTGCCAGCTGTACTAACAACGGCTGCGGCGGAGTGGCCAGCAGCACCTCTTTTGGCTACACTGGGGCTTTTGTTAATTGGATAGTGCCGACAGGAGTTACCTCAATCAGTGTGGTTATTCGGGGCGGTGGCGGTGGCTCATCTGACACCTCTGGAGGTAGCAGCGATTTGGCCTCTTCAACTTTATCCGTCACCCCTGGAGCAACCTTAAAAATTTATGTCGGTGGCGCTGGCGGGTCGCGCCAATATTATAATGGAGATGACGGCGCTGGCGGAGGTTCAGGAGGCTTCGGCTATGCGAACGGCACCGGCGGTAATAATTCACAGAATGGTTGGGGCGATAATTATTGCTATGCCTCTGGTAGCGGTGGCGGTGGCGGTTCGAGCGCAGTTGTTTCAGGGTCGACACGCTTGATTGAGGCTAAGGGCGGTCAGGGCGGCTACGGTTATGACTATGATGACTATGATTATGGCGAATGTAACTATGAATATTTTACTGGCGGAGGCGACGGTGGACCAGGTGGCGGCGCTACCTATGCTTCATCGACTCAGGCTGGCGGCGGCAGCGGTTCTGACACAAACGGTTCGGTCGTTATCAACTATCAGCTGCTTGCATTCAGTGATCAGTCTGGGCAGTCAACCGAGTATGCTAGCATCATCGGGGGCTCATCATTTTTAAATATTATTTCAAGTTTAGCTTCTGGTTTGAGCGAATTCTTAGGAATTGCCAACCCAGAGTCAGAATATATTCAGCCAACCAACCAAGAACTGACTTTTAACTCGCAAGAAAATAGCGAAACGGAACTAGCCCTTCGGCGCTCCCTTAATACTGATTTTGTAGAATTGGTATTAAACGTGGATGAACTTTCGGTGGGCAATCCTGACGATATTAACTGGGCCGCTGACGACATAACCACTTGCCCAGACATCGGCAATGGCGCATCGATTTCTTCTGGCAATAGCTGCGTCCGTGCGGGTGATCGCTTTGTCCAATACCGGGCAGCTTTTTCAACTGCCGATCCGGCGCAAAGTCCGTCTCTTGATAATATTACCTTCGGCTACAATCAATATCAGCCTTCCGGCACTCTCATTTCCAATGCTTATGATACGGGCAGTTTCGCGAATATGATCGCCCAGATCCAGTGGTATCAGAATCTAGCAGCTGGCACTGGCATAAAATTCCAAATTTCGACCGCACCTGACAATGCGGGCGCGCCGGGGACGCCTGGTACTTGGTCGGCTTGGCTCGGTCCGGATGATGCTAGCACTTTTTACACTTCTGCCGTCAATGGCGCCGCGATCGGCCAGGCCATCAACACCGCCCACGCTACGTCTTCTGACAATAGATGGTTTCGCTATTTAGTTACGCTAGAATCGGACGGGGCGAACACCCCGACCCTTCTTGGCGGTGCTAATCAGGGAATTACCATTGTTTATGTTGCCAATGAGCCTCCTGAAGTTGCTGGCGTTACTGCCCACCAGGTTACCACTTCCACTGATCCGGATTATGGCAAGGTCTTTATCGGTTATCAGGCCAGGGATATTGATACTATCACTGACAACATCACCCCCTCTTTTGAATATTCGACCAATGGCGGGTCAAGCTATTCGCCGATTACCGCCGGCCTTTCCGTTGCGGCCACTGCAACCAAGGCCGTGGCCACTTCTACCTTCAATGCATATCAACTTTCTTGGGACCCGAAGCAATCTGTTACCATTGATCAGATTGCCAATGCCCGCATCAGGGTCATTGCTAATGATGGCGAGGCCGCGCGTTCATCCGGCTCTAGCGATTCAGCCGATTTCGTTCTGGATAGCCGAGCCCCGGTGTCAGCCGCTAATTATCCAGTCATTGTCGCTTCGTCCAGTCCGCGTATTTTCCGCTTCTCTACCACCGACAACTCGCCTGTGTCTATGCGCTATTCGGACAATCCTACTGATTACGCCAGCTTCTCTCCGAGCAACAATGCGGGGTGGGTTGATTATGCTGCCAGCGCCACGAGTTCACTTAGTACCAATCCGCTGACTATCTATGCTCAATTCCGTGATTTGTTCGGCAATGTTTCGACTGTGCAGTCGGCCACCACTCCCGAAACCCCACAGAGCTTCATGATCCAGGACACTTCCAATATCAAGGATGGCTTGACTGACTTCCGCTTGTTCTTCGCCTGGAAGGTGGTCAGTGTCAATCAGCCCTCTGGCAGTTTTTCGAGCTACAACATCTACCGTTCGACCGACGGCCAGGCGACATTCCATCACTACGGCACTATCACTAGCTCGACTATTAATTATTTTACCGACAACAACGCACCGTCGATCGAACCCACCTATTATTATGTCACTACCAAGGACGGGAGCGGCAACGACTCGTTCGTGTCACCCATAATCCAGGCCCAAGCCGATGGCTACCAGAATTTTGGCGAAGGTGGTGGCGGTTCGTTCGGTTCCAGCACCGAGGAGTTGCCACCAGCCATCAAGGGCGGGTCGATCAACCACACGGCCGTTTATACTACTCAGGCGACTATCAATTGGGAGACGACGAAGCTGGCCGATTCATTGGTTTATTACAAGACCAGCGCTGGCTGTGATTTTTCCGATGCTATCTCGGCTGGCAGCGCCACTCTTCGTGACGAGTTTAGCCACTTCGGCGGTCATACGGTCACCCTTCTGGGACTTAACCCTAATACCACCTATTATTATCAAGTACGTTCCGCAGCTGGCAGCCTTGTCGCCTCAAGTACTTGTATCGATGACGGCTACTCATTCACCACCCAAGCCGGCCCAGCCATCATCCCGGGTTCGGTCTCGACCGCCAACGTGGGCAACACCACCATCGACATCGCCTGGGACACCGACCAGGCGGCCGACTCCTACGTCG
>JAAXUA010000005.1 GCA_013336275.1 Candidatus Falkowbacteria bacterium | reverse complement strand
GTAGCCGCTCCGACCGCCACTGCCATGTCCTTCGCCAATCGCGTCGGCACGGTAACCGGCAACACGATCGATTTGAATCTGACCGGCGTGTCCGATGCAGATCTGGCCAGTGCCGGCAGCATCACCGTTTCCGACACCAGCACTTTGCAGATTACCTTCCCGGTGGCCTTGCCTAGCGGACCGATTCCGCCAGTCAGCCTGACTACTGGTGCCAACGTGCTTACGACCGTCGATGTCTTCGGCAACAGCATTTTGGCCGCCGAGCTCTACGCTACGGCCGGTTCCTTCCCTGGCGGCATCATCCCGGTGACCGGCACACTGACCAGCGCTGCCGGAGTGACCAATATCGCAATCAACATTTTGGTCGATTCGGCTTCGCCATCGATTCCTAACGCCTTGGTTGCTGCAGCGATCTCGGCTTCACAGATCAACCTTTCCTGGTCAACCTCGACTGACAATGTGGCAGTATCAGGATATAAAATCTTCCGAGGCAGCTCGACCAATCAGATCGGCACCACCAGCGCCACTAGCTTCTCGGACACCGGCTTGCAACCGAACACCATATACAACTACTTGGTTTCCGCTTTTGATAACGCAGGCAACTCATCCGGTCTGTCTACCTCAACTAGCGCGACAACCCTGACAGTGCCTTCTAGCGGTGGTGGCGGAGGAGGTGGCGGAGTTTCGATTCCTGCACCGTGCAATTACGTCGAATACTCGGACTGGCAGACCTGCTCCAACGGTATTCAGAATCGCGACATCAAAGCCCAAGGGCCCAGCTTCTGCGCCTTGACTGCAGTCCAACAGGCCGGGCGTTCACGCAGCTGCCTCTTGGACCAAGAGAAGCCGAAGCCGGAAGTGAAAGAGTCTCAGAAAAAATCTTCTGATGAAGAGGGCAAGATCATCCGCAAGAATGATGGCAAGCTTTACATCATCAAAAATGGCCAGGAAGTTTATATCAAGAACCTGGCTGAACTTCAGCAATATCTCAAAGAAAAAAATAAAAGAGTGCTCGGTGTCAAAATCTATGCTAACGGCAGCTTGCTGAAAGCGCGCAATGGCAAGATTTACCTGCTGAGAAACGGCGTCAGAGTACAGATTCCGAATTTAAAGGAACTTGCCAAATACAGCAAAAACAAAATGTTTGCCGTGGACAATGAAACCCTCAGTAGCTATCCCGAGGCAAAAAAATTCCCGGTCGGCACCTTGATTCGTGACAAAAATAAGAATATCTATGTCATCAAGGCCGACGGCAAACTCAAAATTCATACCATGGCCGAACTGCGCAAGTACAGAAACAAACCTATCATCGAAGTCGATGACGTCAACTTGAGAGGTAATTAACCATCTACCATCACTCAAACAAAAAACGCCTTTTTAAAAGGCGTTTTTTGTTTGGACTGATCTTACGAAAATTATTTTGTGCACATTAGCTTATAGATTGCCTCTTTGACCTCATCCACAAGCAGAGGCTTTCTGAGATACAAGTCTTTCCCCCCTGCTTCGACAAAAGACATCTGAAGCCTCTCGATTTCCTGAGGATAGCCTGAAAGCAAGAGGACTTCGATCTTTGAAGAAATTTTCTTCACCGCTTTGCAAGTTTCTACGCCGTTCATCCCCGGCATGACCAGGTCCACTATCACCAGATCGAAAAGTTCATCCTTTAGGATATTGATAGCATTTTCGCCGCCAATTGCGGTTTTAACATAAAAACCAGCAAACTCCAACCCTTTTTTGATTCCCTGTACGACTATCTCTTCATCATCCACTATGAGCACCTTGATTTGATTTTGCATCTTGCTATCTTAACGAATTAAACTTGACCAGCACTCGAGTTCCTTTCCTTTCCTCGCTCTCGATGTTTATTTCTCCCTGGTGATTCTTGATTATCCCATATACGGCCGAAAGCCCCAGCCCTGATCCGTATTGTTCTTTTTTGGTGGTAAAAAAAGGTTCGAAAACATGTGGCAAATCCTCCTTGGCAATGCCCTTGCCATTATCAGATACCTCCAAAAAGACAAAATTGCCATCTTCTGAATTCCACGCTTTGACCTTTATTTCGCCGCCGCCGCTCATGGCTTCTTTGGCGTTGATTAGCAGGTTCAATAAGACGTGCTGCAACTGGGCCTTGTTCCCCTTTATGTCCTTAGGCTCTTCCAATATCTCTTTCACTATGAAAATATTTGATGAGATAAACTGCCTTTCAGAAAATATCAAAGTAGAGTTTATGACATCGGCCAGACTGACTTTCTCCATTTCATCCTTGGTGGTTCGCGCGAAGTATGTCAGATTCTTAACTATCTTATTCATATAATCGCAGGCTTCCAACATAAGTTTATACTCCTGCTTCCTTGCACCGTCTTCAGGCTCTTGTTTGACATATATATCTAAGAAATTGTGGATGCCGGTCAGCGGACTGCTCAATCCATGCGCTATGCCTGCGCTCAGTTGCCCGATCATGGACAGCTTGTTGGCCTGGAGTGAGGACTCCAATATCTTCGTTTTTTCAGTAATGTCTTCTATAGCGACAAAAATGTATTTCTCCTCCCTGCTCCCATCGCTGAGCTGTTTCGCGTTTATCAGCATGACTTTCTGCCCGATTGTTGGAAAATCATGGCTAATCTTCAAATCATTGAAAGATGTCGTGTCCGATGACACTCCATCAAAAAGCTTATGCAGCCCGGGAATGTCCCACTGGCCGTTTCCCAAATCATAAATATACCTGTTCAATACATCGGCAGGGCTTACTTTGAATAACTCATAAAAAGCCTCATTGGCATAGATGACATTCAAGCTAGAATCCAATACGAGAATAGACTCCCTGATGGTGTCCAATATATCCTCCCTGAAGACATTCATGTCAATTTTATTCATACGTCATGTTATCAATAATACTTCAATAGTACACCTTATTATCCATATGTACAATCAAACATGCCTTGCCCGAAAACAAGAAAAAACAGCCCCTCTCGAGACTGCAATATCATACATATCCGCTCACGATATGTGCATCCGATTAAATTTACGCGTCAAATATGATTCAGCTCCTTGTGCTTCTGCGCGATGCCTTGAGCGAGCTTGTCTATATTTTTTAAATCGTCTTCGCTGGGCATTCCCTTGACGATTACCGGCGAAATCACTTCCACTTTCAGATTCTTTATCATCAAAGCGGCAGCCTCCGCCATGCCTCCGGACCAGCCGTAAGAACCGATTACCGAAACGAATCTGGTTTTCGGCCTTAAGGCATTGGCTAAGTATAAAAGGTTGGCCGCGCCCGGATGTATGCCGCCCAAAAGGCAGGGCGTCCCGATGACGAAAGTCGCCGCATCCACCATGTCTACGGCGAGCTCGCCGATGTCCATTTTGGATATATCGTAAAAACGTACTTCGACTCCGTTCTTTTCCAAAGACTCCTTGAGACGGTCTGCCAGCATTTTGGTCGAGCCGTGCATGGAGATGTAGGCGACAACCGCCAGGTTTTTGACGCTTTCATCGGCAATCCAATTCCGGTAGCTGCCCAGGACGGCTCCCACGTCACTATGGATCGGCCCATGTGACGGCGCAATCATGTCTATCGGATAGCTCTCGAGCTTGGCCAGATTGCTCTTGATCATCAGCCGGAAAGGCATCATGATTTCGGCAAAATAAATCTTAACGGCGTGTTCCAATCTGTATTTGTCAAAAACCAGGAGGTCATCGGCCGCCAGATGCGCGCCGAAAAAATCACAGCTGAAGAGGATCTTGTCTTCCTTTAGATAGGTGACCATGGTCTCCGCCCAATGGACCCAGGGAGTATAAATGAATTCCAAAGTCTTGTCTCCTAGATTGATCGTGTCCTTGTCCTTGACTACCTGCACCCTGCTTCCGGAAATATGAAGAAGGTCGGCAAGGGCTCCCTGGCACTTGTCGCTGCAGAGGATCGTGGCTTCGGGGTACTTTTCCAGAATCAAAGGCAAGCTGCCTGAATGGTCCTGCTCCGCATGATTGACGACAATATAGTCGAGCCTGTCTACTCGAGCGGCAGCTAGGTTGTCCAACAATACTTGCGACTTTTCCGGATCGACGGTATCGATCAGGGCGGTCTTCAGACTGCCCTTTACGACATAAGAATTGTAGCTCGTTCCGAAAGGCAGCGGGATAAGCGTATCGAAAAACTTCCGATCCGGATCATTCGCGCCCACTGAAAAAATATTGTTCTTTATCTCTTGCATACAATAATCGATTATTTCATATGCTCACATTATAACACGAGTTGTATAAATTAGCTCCGCAAATAATCTATGTCATTCGCACCTCCGAATGATCATCAATTATCATGGCTGGCGTATCTTTATTGCTTAATCGCAATTGTCTTTCTTTATATGAACCTCGTGGCGATCAGCGGCAGAATAACGTGCAGACAAATATCGGTTGAAAAATGGCTGATCATAGCTGACTCTAGTCCTTTTTTCCAATACAGCCAACCGAAGACCACGCCTCCGATACCATTGAGCACGATTGCCCTTGTGACCACAAGCGGGGTGATTGCAGTCAGACCGCTAGTTATGGGAAGGTGGCCAAGGCCGAATATTATAGACGAAATGACGATGGCCAACCAAATACCCAAGATGGTCGGCTTGCCCTCGGCTGTTTTTTTTATTTTGAAAGTTACCCAAACGAAAAAAGTCATCAAGAACAAGCGAAGCAAAACCTCTTCTCCGATGCCACCATAAAAGGAGGCCAAGAATGACTTCCATGTCGGGACTGCCATTTCCGCCTTTAAAAAATCGATTGACATGGACCCGAAAAACACACTGAACAAAACTATTAATACCGCCACCAGAATGCCCAAACCGACAGACTGCCGCAAGATAGACTTTAGATTTTCTTTTTGCGCTTCACCTTTCAATAAACCTTCAAGGATCGGAAGACCAAACCCGACGCGTTTAGCCAGTTTTAATCCGAAAAAAACTGCTATCGAAAACAATACCAAGGCCTGAACAACCTGGGCGACCAGCATGATGGGGGTAATCACTAAGGCTGTATCTTTAATGAGGGTGAGCGCATAAGGCATCACCATCAAGGTCGTAATCGCACTTGCACCGAGCAAAATAAAAAATAATTTCCGATCGATTGAGTTTTTCATAAAATTATTATTAAGATTATTTTATGAACAAAATAATCTTATTATCTCATATTATACCACCAGTTCTATCCATCGTCTTCCCCCAACAAAAAACTGCTCTAAAATAAGCATTTTTTGTGTTTGCACGCATTGTAACGGCGGTTAGATTCAACGATTTTTTTCAACACCACTTTAAATGCTCCGGCTATCATAAGACCAATGCAATAAGGCCTGACGTTGTTTTGGTCGGCAATCATAGTCACCTTTGTGACAGTGCATTTTAACTGCCGCCCAATGACGAGTTATGGCCTTCCATCGCTTAATCTGGCGCAGATCGTCTTCGTGCCTGCGCCCCAAATAATAGCGGCAATACCACTGAAACCAACCGCGAGGATCATCGGGGTGAATCCAGCCTTTGAGTCTCCAGGTTCTTAACGACTGGCTGGCATTAACTTTAAAAAAATTTAGGCTTGCGTCGTGCCTTTCGTGGCATAGCTTCGCCTCCTTAAACCAGCTCGCGGGAAACTCCTTTCCGCAATCAGTCATATATTTGCCACCAAAAACTCCGAGCTTGAGCATTTCTTGCGGAGATAATTGGGGCTTGAATTCTGGATCAAAATTCTTACCCTCTTCCTCGACCAGAAAATAGCTATAACCGGATTGCATTAAATCATTAACTTCAATTTTTCTAGGCATATTTCCCTTTGATCAGCGCCTGAATAAATGTAATATAAAAACTACCTACCCCTATTCATCCAAGTAATCGACAGCTGCAGCGTCGTGGCCGTAGCCACCCAAATCAAATACGGTATTTGCGCTAGTGACAATAATCGGAAATAAGGCCAAGCCAAAATCATGCTTGCAATAATAGTGCCAAGCACCAACAATATGTCGATTGCGGCCAGCCAGAGATTTTTAAGCCCGAACTGAATCGGCGTAAACAATAGATTGAAGACAAGATTCGATAAAAAAACAATCAGCACCGTGCGGGATATCTCCCCCTTCCAATACTTATAGACCACAAAAATAATAGAGATGGCGATAATCGGATAAAGAATCGACCAAATCAGACCGATCGTTGAGCCAGGAGGAGTCCAGGCTGGCTTCAACAGCGCGTCATACCAAGTTTTATAATCGAACATATTGTTTTGTTTCAAGACCAAGAATCAGGTCTTGTTTTTTGTTAATTTAGCTTAATATTATTTTTTTTGTATATCTCAAAAAGAGTCACCGTAAATATAATAATGCAAATTATTGTGACTGTAATTACACTTACATATTGACCAGCAAAACCTGATTGTGATAGATGCTTAAACAATATGCCGGAATATGCCCAAACCAAAACTAAGCCATAAGCTAATTTTTTATCCTTTAGCATTCGTAGAACACCAATAGCTGCACCTATAAATAAAATAACGCAAGTCCAGATATAATCAGCGATGCCAAAACCATTCCAGCCTATGCTCACCAAAAATACAGTGATATTGGCGATGGTCGCGACCGTAATCCAGCCAAAATAAACACTAAAGGGCGTGGCAACAAAAAGCTTCTCTTGAGTAGATAAATTAACTGCACCGATAACATCGTTAATTTTGATTAGAGTAATTAGCAAAAACGCCATAATAATAACCGAAAGTCCAATATAGTCGTAATGCCAAGAGAAAATCCAGGCAATATTGCACAGAGCATTGATTGCAAATAGCAAATTAACTTTTTGACAAAGTGCTTCATCCTTCTGTTTAGCGTCTTTGCCAAAAGAAATAAATTGGTAAAGCAGGTAGCCGCCCAACAAAAGATAAATAAGTCCCCAGATGGAAAATGTCACGCCAGCTGGAGCAAACAGATTTGGATAAGCATCAGATATTGCGCCAGTGGAACGATTGTTTATCGGTAAGGCATTAGCCGAAAAATTTACCGTCACCATGGCCGCATAAGTGATAGCGGCAAAAACCTTAAGGGGCAAACCGATGGAGTTATTCATATTTTTTTTATAGCAGAGCGCTAATTATTTTTTTCGATAGTCACCTGAACATCATCGATATAGCCTGACTCAAAACCAACTTCGCAATAAACAAAATAATACAACCACATCCGAAATTCTTCCTCGCTAAATCCTAAACGGATAACATCATTCTTTTTTGCTACAAAATTATTTTTCCAGCTACTAAGAGTCTTGGCATAGTCCTGACCGATGCTATCGATTAGGCCGACATTTAATTTATTTATTGCCAATTCTTTTTTAACTCGACCCAAGGAGAGTAATTCAGCGCCAGGGAAAATATATTTTTTAATAAACCCGGTATTCTTTAGATACGCCTCGAAATACTGATCGGGATAGGTGATAAACTGCAGGCACGCTTTACCGCCCGCCACCAATAAACTGTTCAATTTAGCAATAAAAACAGGAACGTATTCGTGGCCGATGGCCTCCATCATCTCAATAGATACAATTTTGTCATACATTCCATCGAGTTCGCGATAGTCAATCAATTTCAAATCGATATTGCCGCTCTGAGCCTCGGCATTGATTTTATTTCTTACATAAGCAAATTGCTCATCAGAGATGGTAGTTGTCGTAACATGGCAGCCATAATTTTGAACTGCATAAAAAGCGAACCCTCCCCAGCCAGTGCCTATCTCAAGGAGTCTGTCACCTTTTTTTAAATTTATATTTTCACAAATTATCCTATATTTATTTAACTGACCTTCTTCGAGTTCCAATGAGTCCGTAAAGACAGCTGATGAATAAGCCATTGTCTTGTCGAGCCAGAGTTTATAAAAATCATTCGAGACATCATAGTGTGCTTTTATGTTTTTTTTGCTGCCCTCTAATGTATTGCGATTTTTCAAATGTGCATTTTTAAGTAAAAATTTACCCCATTCAAAAAAAACGTGAAACGGTTCATTTTTCCTAAAGCCTGGCAGCAACTCTTTGTTTTGTAAAAACCACCACAAAAGCTTCTCGAGGTCCGGAGTCTCAAAATCATTCATGAAGTATGACTCACCTAAACCAGTGTCACCGTAGAGAACTACCCTTTTGAAAAAGTCTTTGTTTAAAACTTTTATTTTCGCCTCATCGACTAAAAAGTTGTCGCTATCTATCGAAATTTTTTCACCAAAGATAAACTCTTTGCCTGCAAATTCGACAATAAGTATACCCTGAAACTTTTTACTTTTTAAAAATACCCGAAATATACTTTCAAACATATTTACTTGGTAATAGTTTTATTATTTATAACTTGCGCAATTTCTGCATCTGTTTCGGCCTTCTTAAAATATGAAACTTTCTTAATAAAAAGTTTGAGGGCCTGATAGTGAATCAAGATAATGATACGAATAGCCATTAACGGATAACGTAGCTGAACCCATAATAATCTGGAATTGGTAACCTCTACCCGCCGACCGGTCAAAAACGTCTTCAATGTCACCTCTTCATCTTTCAACGAATCTATAGCCATCCTAAATGATTTTGAAGGAATGTCAAAATGCCACTCTAAATCATTTGCATAATCTATAAATGGCGATATATAATAGTTCTTTTTTTGCTTTGAAGTAAACTCCTGCTGTTTTGCATCATCGATCAAAATATAATACATCTTCTGATCAAGAAAGGTGTTGTTCACCTCATTAAAAAGAACTCGGAAGGTTCCACTTTTATCGAAACAATAATAAAAAGTGACCGGATTAAAGACATAGCCAAAATTTCGTAAATTGGTAAGGACAAAAACCTTATCTATCTCAAATTCAAAACCCAACTCCTGGGCGAAAATCTGAATTCTTTCTTTTGTGTTTTTATTTATATATTTAGCTGGATCAAAACTAACATTCTCCCGTGCAATAGTTTGCGAGTCAGAGGTACTAGCGTACAGAAATTTGAAATGATCAACATCGTAAAAACTAAGAATATTTTTACGATTATAGCCAAAAGTAAAATATTTTTTATCCAATTCAACTAATTCATCCAAATCCAAATACATCATATATATGGAGTATCTAAATGCGTTTTTTCTTGGTTTCAATCTCTCGTGAAACAATTTTGAAACATAAATACAGGAATTCATAGTGCTAAGCTTTATTTTTCAAAATATTAACAACCCCTAAGCCTGCCTTAACACCATCCTCGTGAAAACCATAGCCGAAATAAGCACCCGCAAAAAATATCCTCGTCTCCAGATTTAATTCAGCCAACCTGCCTTGAATCGCAAAGTTTTCGACCGTAAAATTCGGATGCTCATACTTCATCTTCTTGATAATCTTATCATCCGCAATTTTCTCAAACGGATTTATGGAAACCAAATACTCGAGTCTTGCGACTGGCTTTTGCAATCTATTCATCCAGTATACCGTTGAGCCTTTCTCGCCCTCTACGCTCATGATCTGGTTCCAGGATGCCCAGGCACGCTTGGCAGTCGGCATGCAGCCAGTATCATTGTGTAAGACCGCTTCGTTGCTATTATAGCCGAACTGCTCGAGCAACTTCTTTTTTTCTGTCGGCATATTTTTAAAAATCTTAAGGCTATCTGGCGCATGACTTGCCAACACAACATAGTCAAACTTGTACATGCCCTTCTTGGTTGCAAGTTCAATGCTACTAGCGATTTCATCAACAGTATCAACAGCTTCATTCAAATGTATATCTAATTTACACCTTTCAACGATTTTTCTAGTATATGTGTCGGACCCACCCTTAACCGTGAACCATTGGAACTGTCCGCTGGCACGCAACAAGCCATGATTGTAAAAAAATGGCAATAGCAATGACACTGGGAATTCATAAACACTTCGCTGAGGGACTGACCAGACCGCTGAAGACATTGGCGCCAGGTAATTATCTATAAAATAATCCGAGAGATGATTTCTGCTACAATAATCTCTAATTGTCTCTTCATTCCCCGCCATCTTGTCATGATCCTTAAGGGCTACTTTGAAAAATTTATTGATTTCCAACAAGAACTTCCAAAATCGCAATGAGAAGATATTTTTAGGTTGAGCGAACAAACCCAGCAGACCGCCACCTGAATACTGCAGGCCATTTTTCTTATTAAATACTGAGAATGACATGTCGGTTTTCTGCATCTCCACACCCAACTCCTCAAACAACTTCACCATATTGCCGTAAGTCTCAAGATTAAAAACCATAAAACCAGAATCAACCTTGAATTCATTATCACCCTCCTTGATTAAATGTGTATGGGTGTGTCCTCCTAGGTAATCATTTTTTTCAAAAATTGTTATCTCAAAATCATTACGCAAATAGTAAGCGCAAGTCATTGCAGATATCCCAGAACCAACTATGGCCAACTTTTTTTTCATAATAATATAATTTATACCTTCCGAAAAAACTTCCTCTACCTGCTATTCAATTTAATCTTGCCATTAACCTCAGGAAATATAAAGTTATCGACAATATACTCATAGCCTAGTCGATTAGGATGTATTCCATCGGTGAGCATTTTGCTTGAATCTAGAAAAACCTCTTTTACAACAAATGGCAATAATTTCACTTCTTCTAAGGAGGCTACTTCCTTATACATTTCATTAAATTCCTTACGATAACGGAGACCAAGGTTAGCGGTTGATTCAATTTGCAATAAGTAAATACTTTCCGGTTCAATATTTTTTTTGAATATTTGCAAAGTTTTTTGAATATTTTCTCGGGTATTTTTTATAGGTAAATTACGAAAGGCATCATTGCCTCCCGTAGTTATCAGCAACATATCAGGATTTTGTTTGGCAATAAAATCTGCCCGTTCCAAAAGTCCAGCCGTGGTCTCGCCACTAACACCAGCATTAATTACTTCGACATCTTTACCTGACTCAAGAAGTTTTGCTTCGAGAATTTTGGGGTAGCTGTCGTCAAGCGGCAAGTCGAAACCGGCCGTTAAGCTATCGCCGACGGCGATTATTTTAAATTTTGAATTTACGCCTCCCTGCTCACTTGAAGTTTTTCGAACTTCAGTTGTTGTATCGGAATTTTGTTTGTTGCCACCCGAAAAAAAATAATAACCGACTAATCCAATAATAAAAATCGCAATTAATATAATGCTAGTTGTTTTCTTCATAGTTTAAATAATCTTTTATTGATCGGTCTCCCCTTGTCCAGATAAAGAAGCTGACGATAATTATGCCGACAAAAATTGAGATAAAAATATTAAAAGAAACTAAATCGAAATAAATTCTATTATCTATTTCAATGAATTTTATAATCAAGAAGTTTGACAAAAAAACGGCAAAAACATAAGCGGTCAACGAAGACAATAGAAGAGTAATAGAGGACTCAAAGATGAAAAAGTTTCTCAGATATTTTTTGGTCTTGCCAAGGGCCATCAATCTGGCGCCGTCTCTTTTTCTGTCTTTTGACATTATAGTGATAATATTAATAATCAAAAGAGTTGATAGCACTATAGGAGGTATAGTGATAATCAGCACAATTATCAAAAGAAGCCCGATAATGTTTTCTGCGATCCTAGTGACTCTGCTAGTATCTATCAGGCTGACATTGGGAAAATCACTCGAAAGTTTTTTTGACAAATTACCTATTTCATCGGCTGGAATGTTCAAATAACCAAAAGAGGTGTTGGGAAACTGCTCCAAATCATCGGGCGAAAATACCAAAAAGAAAAACGGCATTCCTGATCTAGTATCTACCTTTCTGATGCTTGCTACCTTGGCTTCCAGGGTAAAGCCTTGAATATTTAAAACTAACATGGAGCCTAATTTTGCATTTAGTCTTTTAGCAAAATCCTGTTCAAGCGAAACTTCGCCTTTTTTAATTGACTCAAAACTACCCTCCACTACTTCCTCACTGCTCAATAAATTGTTTCGATAAGTTAAATTAAACTCTCTGGTAAATTCTCTATCGAGCTTAGAGTCCTCCTTTTCAAGCTCTTTCTGAATGTCGAGCCCATCAATACTTACCAGACGTGATCGGACATTGGGAAAAAGAGTGCTGTCAGGATAAAAACTTTTAAACTTGTCAATTTGAGATTTCTGCAAGTCAAGAACATAGACGGATGGGATATTATTACGCAAATCGCCCCGCAAATATTCATCAATAGCTGAACGCAGTATTGATAAATTAAATACAGCAGTTAGCGCCACAAAAAGCGAGGCAAAGGTAATAAGTCCCAGGAAGGCATCAAATTTTTTCTGAGATATTATAAGTTTAATAAAAAAAGGAAATGATGATCTGATTCGATAGAATCCTTTAATTACATAGGAGTAAAAAAACATTACCAAGCCATAAGTAATAATAATGACTCCCACAACAGCTACTCCGTAAAAAAATGATTCGAGAAAATAAATCGCTATAAAAGTTACCGGGAAAAGCCCTAGCAAGATATCCTTAAAAATGTTTTTATAAACACTGCTCTCCTTATTCTTGGAATTAATTAACAATTCTTTTGGACTAAGCGATTTTAATTTGTTAATAACCGGGAGAGTGGCAAATAAACTCGTGATATATATCAAAAAAACTATAAGTATAATTTGTAGGAGATTAAAATTTTCAGTTAAATATATCTGAAAATTTATTCCAACAACCTTAATTATCCATGAATTCAACAAGCAAGCCGAAATACTGCCAAATACAATCCCAGCTAAAATTACAAAGCTATTTACGAGGAGTAGGATTTTGTAAACATCTTTCACCTTTAATCCAAGCGCCATAAGTATGGCAAAACTTCTCCGGAGCCTCTCAGCTAAAAAGCTGACGGATGAATATATATTGACTAGGGCCAGTATAATTATAACCAGAATTACCACGATCAAAAAGTTTTTCACCACCTCGAGTCCAAATTGAAGTCCAGACTCTCCACCACCCTCAAAGTTTACCCTTGCTCCATTTTTTCTAGCCTGTTCTTTGAGAGATGTTTTTTCTTCTTTATTAAATTCATTGATAACAATGGCCTTTGCCCTGTATTCTTTTCGAAACAAAGCTAAATCGATTTGGCTATACGCTATCGCCTCCTCAGACAAGATAACCTTGGGGGAAAATGAAAAACCACTCAATAAACTTTCCGGATTCTGCGTTACGACCCCTTTAACAAAAAAATCTCGATCATTAAATTTCAAAGTATCGCCAATTTTGAGGTTCAAGCTCTGCTTGAGGTTTTCGTCGATGTATATCTCGTTATTATTTGGATGAATATAGCTACCAGACTCTAGCCCTACAACACCATACAAGGGAAAGTTTTGATCAACAAACGTAAAATCAACCCCCGTGGCATTTTCCTTGCTTGATATCAGGCCCTGAAAATTAATCTGCTTAGTAATTTTTTTTATTTTGTTTTCAGATAAATAAGTACTGATATCAAAAATTTTACTTGATTCTATGGCGACGTCACCACCGATAAACTCCTTGTCCCTAGCTGACAGATACGCCGAGGTTGATGATATCAAAAAATATGACAAAACCACCACGCTTGATGTAAGTAGGATGGAAATAAAAGGCAAGAAAAACTTCTCCTTCTCTTTGTATAAAATTTTTCGTGAATATTTGAATATCATACTAAATCAAAATCAGCTTTCTGTCCTTTAGTACATACACCCTGTCCATTTTCTTGGCTATCTCTTCATCATGAGTAATTATTATTAGAACCTTGTTTTCCTCCTCGGTTAGGTTTATTAAGAGATCCAGAACACTCTTGCCGGTGATTCTATCTAGAGACCCAGTTGGTTCGTCCGCGAGTATAATCTCCGGTTTATTGGACAAACTTCTGGCGATAGCCGTACGTTGTTTTTCCCCACCTGAAAGGTTATTAACTCCACTATTGGTTTTTTGTGATAATTTAACACTTTCCAAGAGAGATAGAATAAAATCATTATCACTAGCCCCGCTAATTTCTTGTGGAGCCGCGACATTTTCTTTTACTGTGAAAGGCAAAATTAGTTCGAAGGACTGAAAAATAATGCCGATATCCTGATTTCTAAATTTAGCCAAGTCAACCTCTGACAAATTATTCAAATTTTTTGAATTAACGATAACCTCACCAGCATCCGGCCTGTCCAATCCAGCCATGATTGAGAGAATGGTCGATTTACCAGATCCTGAGGGACCGATAATGCCAATCTTCTCACCCCTCCTGACCGTCAAGTTCAAATCTTTTAGGATACTAATTTCCTTTCCGTTCTCAAAAAAAGATTTCGATATATTACTGAGATTAATAATTTCTTCATTTTGGCTCTTGTCTGTGGTCATGTATTTACGTTGATTTTAGAATCATACTTAATTACTGCTTTATAAAAAAATTAGGCACCATCGCTGGAGTTTTTTTGGCATACTCAATAAACTCCTGGTTATCAGTATATCGTTTCTCGGCCAATGGCACACCGGAGACAAACCGCAAGAGTATGGTTATGGTAATTGGTCCAACAAGGCCTAGCCAAAAAAATTGTGTACCAAAAGTAATGAACCAGATTCCCCACCACAAAGTTGCTTCACCAAAGTAGTTTGGATGGCGAGTATAGCGCCAGAGTCCGGTTTTCATGATATGTCCCCTGTTTTCTTCTTTACTCAGAAATGATTTAAGTTGCCGATCGCCAATAGTCTCAAAAACTATGCCGAATAACCAAATCAGCACACCTAAAATGTTTACTAAACTAAAACTACTAGCCGGAGAACTGCTCACAGCCAAAATACTCGCCCCAACTAACAGCAGTAACCCGCCCTGCACCATGAATATTCGGTACCATGAATTGACTATCCCGGAACCGCTCCAGCCTTCTCGCATTTTCTGATATCGACTATCCTCCTTGTCACTTTTTAAAAATCTAGTGCCAATATGATAAGCCAACCGAAATCCCCAAATTGCAACCAACAAAAACAAGAAGATATTTTTTGTGCTAGGATTCATCAAGGCGCCTATCAATGCCAACAAAACGAAGCCGAGACCCCAAGCTACATCAGCCACATCGTTCCTGCTTTTTATCGCTGCATACAAGAACCAAAGATTCATGAATACTATGAGGGCGACAACTTGAGTATAGAGAATTGTCATATAATTATTAGTTAAAAAAATTTCTACCAATAAAAAACGTGGCGACAGAAACAGTTGAAGACAAGACGATGCCCCAGATAATATCAATAATGGTAATCTGCCAGGAATAATCCTTAAGCACGGCAAGGCTGGTCAAGTCAAAGGTCATATAGGTAAAAAAACCAAACATGGCACCGTACAGCAAGGCATATGTCCAAGAGTTTTCACGCACCGCTGGATAAATGGCAAAAATAATCAGACCGACCAAAAATAATAAGTAAAAAAGAATGGCCACTGGCCAGTTCGGCATCGGCTTCATTAGGTGGCCCATATATTTCTGATAGGTATCCTTGGCAATAACCACCAGCCAAAGCATATCAAGAGCAAAGAAAATCGGGACAGCAACAAAGTAAAGCTTGGCAAAATTTAAAATATTCATATAGTTTGTCTGGATTCGTCCCGATATATTACTGGGACAAATCCGTAATTAATATTGTTTTTAAGAGCAATTTTTTCAAGCTCAATTAATTTTTCAAAAAACTTCTGCTTAGCCGAATCAACTGATGGCAGTTTTTCCACATAACAAACTCCTAAATGCTTACAATAAAAGCCCATTTGTTTTTCAGCCATCGCTTTGATGCGATTAATGCTTGAAGGTAGACGCAGTATTTCCAGAACCTCTGATTTGATAACCTCAAGCTCCGTGACTGTAGATTTTTGAGAAATTTCAGCAATCTGGTGACCAAGTTTGTCGGCGCGCACCCTAGAGATCTCCTGACAAAGAAACTTATAATTATGCCAAATATCAGTCAATTTATTTTTATTTTCCACATTCTCTCTTTTGAGCCAAACAAAGGCATGCAGTCTTCTACGCCAATCCCACCATTTCAACGGACTGTCGAGGTCAAGCGACGGTATGAGAAATAATTGCTCTTTCAAAAGCAATGAACCAAATATTCCCGGTGGCTTACCCAGCCTAGCATTCTTGAGCGATGTGCGATATACACCGCAACTCGGTGAGCCATCCATAAAAACAAAAGCCTCGACATTGGCTCTTTGGATATTCCCAAGAGCAGCCAGTGCTCCCTCCTTGATCAGATTTGAGATATTTTCACCTTTTTTATTTTTCATTCTGGACTTACCCTGCCAAAAATCATCACCATTACCATCAACCAGTTTCATAGGATGTCTCGGCACTCCTAAACCGCTCATCACCTCAGGACAGACGGGCGTCCAAATAAAAGCATCCTTTTCCCGACCCAAAGACTCAAGTCTATCCCAGCCTTTTCGATTATACCGAACCAAGGCACCAAAATTACAGGCCGATATACCAACATTTATTTTATCCTTTAGTATATAAGTTTCTGATCTTAACATATAATATTATTATACATCCAATTATATTAAGAGCATATTAACAAAAAAACAAGGCTAATTTTAGCCTTGTTTTTTATTTGCACGGGGTGAAGGAATCGAACCCTCGCCATAGGTTTTGGAGACCCACGTACTACCATTATACTAACCCCGCAAAATCAGAGCTCAAAAATAATTTTGAGCTCTGAGCAAATTTCTTTTATTTGGTTTCTTTGTGGCCGGTGTGCTTGCCACAGTGCTTGCAGAACTTGTTCATTTCCAAGCGCGTCTTCAGAGTCTTCTTATTTTTCCGAGAAAAATAATTGATCGTCTTGCACTCGGTGCACTCCAGCTTGATCATGTTATCTTGGCTCATATGCGTTGTTTCGATTTAATATGCAGTCCGCTCGGTTGCCGGCATTTCAGCCGAAGGTAGGCGCAAGCAAGCAAAGACTGTTTCGGTGGGCCGAGCATGATTCGAACATGCGAAGGCGAAAGCCAGCAGATTTACAGTCTGCCCCAGTTGACCGCTTTGGTATCGACCCAAATTTAAATAACGTGAGCCGAAACCGGGACTTGAACCCGGGACCCCTTCCTTACCATGGAAGTGCTCTACCACTGAGCTATTTCGGCAAATTTGTCCCTAGCCTAGGCCACGGACGGCAGTGAACTTTTCAAATATAAAAAAGCCAAAGGCTTTTTGTATAGTTATCTAGCAATAAGCTAAATTTCGTCAATTTGTCGCTTAAATTCGCTTAATTTCTGGTTTTCCGGGTTGACCTTAAGGAACCGGTCATAAGCTTCCAGCGCCAAAACTTTATCCTTTATTATTATACTGATTCTTAGCGTAGTGTCAAGATAACGGGGATTATTAGGCTCAAGCTTCAAAGCCAGTTTCATATTGTCCGCCGCGCTGAACATATCGCCAGTCTCTTCATAAACCAAGGCCAGATGGTAGTAGGTCTGGGCCCTCTGGTTATTGATCTCGAGCGAGCGGAGATAGTCGGATTTGGCCAGCTCGAGGTTGCCCGAGGCCTGGGCCACCAAGGCCAGGTCTTCATAGGCTTCTTCGTCGTCAGCCTTCAGCTTCAAGATGTGCTCGAAGGTCTGTTTGGCCTCTTCCAGGTCCTTGCGCTCGACATACAGATGGCCGAGCGCCTTAAAGGCCTTGATATTCTTACTGTCGATGCTGATAATCTCAATCAATTTCTTTTCGGCCGGCCCGTAATCCTCCTGGCGGCGCAGCTCTTCTGACTCCTCATACAAGGCCGCGATGCGCTTTTCTGCGTCTTCGGGAGTGGAGGGCTGTTCGGTCCGATATTTCTCCTTAAGGTCGTGGAGCTTGGCGTAGAGCGACTTCAGGACTTCCGATAGCCAGCCGAAAACCGGCCGGGTGAAACGGGCGACCTTGGCATACCAGCGCAAGACGTTACGCTTCAGGCGGTTGCTTAAAATCCGCTCCTTGAAGCGGGCTTCTTTTTCAGCCGGAATATTTTCGACGTCAAGACTGGCCAGTGCCGGAAATTTTCTGATGGCAATGACTGCCATCACGCCGAAACTGACCAACATTAAGATTAGAGGGATAATATCGTACATAGTTTATTTATTTTTTCGGCTTGGGGATGCAGAACGCGCAGCCGAAGACCTTCATTTTTTCCGCCACCACGGCTTCGACAGCCGCGATTGTCGGTGACAGCAGGTTACGCGGATCAGTCTCGTCAGGGTTGTCTTTGCAGTTCTTGATCAGAGTGCGGCAGAATGCCACTTTGATGTCGGTGCCGATATTGATGACATCGACTCCGCCCTTGATGGCCTGGCGCATCTCGTTGTCGTCATTCCCTGACCCGCCATGAAGAATGAAAGGTATCTTAACCTTTTCCTTGATTTTACGCAAGAGCTCGAAATCTATAGCTTCGTTAGTGTAAGCGCCGTGGGCCGTACCGATGGCGGCAGCGATGGTGTCGACCCCCGTCTCCTCAGCGAAACGGATTACGTCCTCGAGCTTGGCCTTGGGAATATCGATTTCGCCGCCAACGCTGCCATGACCTCCCACCATAGCTCCGACCTCACCTTGGACCCACACGCCCTTGCTATGGCCGAATTCGACCACCTGCTTGGTCAGGGCGATATTCTCATCGATGGGCAGGTCAGAGGCGTCGATATGGACCGAGCTGAAACCGGCATTGATGCACTCGACGACCGAGGCGAAACTCTTGCCGTGATCTAGATGCAGGGCGATCGGCATGTCTGGCGCGATATTCTTGGCCACAGTAGACACGATATGGGTCACCGGCTTCAGGCCCAGATATTTGATCGTGCTTTCCGAGACTTGGATAATGGCCGGCGAGCAGTTGTTCTGCGCGGCATGAGCGACGCCCAGCGCCGTCTCGACGTTGTGGATATTGAACGATCCGACCGCGTAGCCCTTCTTGCGGGCATCTTCAACTATGTTCTTGATGTGGACTAGCATGGGTTATTCTTTGATGGTTAATTATGAGCAGCAGGTCAGCATGGCCTTGGCCACCTTGTGGAACTCCTTGGCGTCGAGACTGGCGCCGCCGACCAAAAGGCCGTCGATATTCTCGAGATTGACGAAGTCCTTAACGTTCTTGCTCGAGATGCTGCCGCCGTAAATGATTTGGAAATTGTTGCTCGAGACTTGCGGGCCGAACATGTCGTTCAGTGTCAGCTTGATGATCTTGTGGGCATAAACTGCCTCTTCCGGTTCGATGGCGATGCCGGAACCGATCGCCCAGATCGGTTCGTAAGCGACGATGATGCGCTGATTTTCCAAAAGGTTAATGCCGCCAAGCGACTGCTGCAACTGGTGTACCAAGACGAAATCGCGGCGATCGGTCTTGCGCTCATCCTCGCTCTCGCCCAAACAGACGATCGGTGTCAGGCCGTCGGTATTCAAAACCGCCTTGAGCTTCTGGTGGATCATCTCGTAGTTCTCTAACATATACTTGCGCCTTTCCGAGTGTCCGATGATCACGTATTCGCAGCCGGCCTCGATGAGCATGCTGGCCGAGACCTCGCCGGTATAGGCACCGCGGTCTTCCCAGAAAATATCTTGGGCGCCGACCGCAATCGGGGTATCTTTCAAGACCTCTTTGACATCTTTGATGGATAAGAAATTAGGACAAACGCCGACTCGCGCCTTCTTGAAATCCGTGAATAGCTCTTTCATCTCTTTGGCCAATTCGACGCTTTCCTTGAGTCCGAGCTTCATCTTCCAGTTGGCCACGACGACCTTGGATCGCCCCTTGTTATCTTTTTCCATGATATTTCATTAAAAAATTAATCATATATATTATAGCACGCTTAGCCGCTATTGCCAGCGATAATTCCGATAGGTCCAGTCAGCCAGACGGTAAGCTTCATGAAAGCGCGAGGCATCGCTAGGGCTGCCAAGAATTACCGAGATGACTGGATTACGGCTAGAATTAGCGAATATTCCCACGAAGCAATACCCTGCCTTGATGATGTGCCCGGTCTTGCCGCCTAGAAGAGTAATGCCGTCACTGAACTCATCATCAAGGAGCTTATCCGTGCTCTGCGCAAAAACCTCCTTGCCTGCCAAAGTCTTGGTGCGATAGCTGTCGGTCAGGGTCGCATCCTTGATCTCCTTTTGAGCCAAAGCTGTCTTGGCGATCAGCGCCACCTCCTGGGCATTCGAGACGTTCTGGTCAGACAAACCGACAACGTCGGCGAACGAACTCTGGTTCAATCCCAGGTCGCGCATCTTCTCGTTCATCTTGGCTACGAACTCCTCAGTCGTCAGGCCTGTCGAATTTGCCAAAGCCACCGTTTCACTATTGCCTGAGGCGACCAAGCTCAGATAGAAAAGATCCTTGACCTTAACCTGGTCTCCGTTGAACAGATAGATCTTGCCGCCATCGCGCCGATCGCTCGGGCGCATCTCATAGACCTTGTCCCATCCGGGATTATGATCCAGAAAAACCATGGCCGTAACAAGCTTGGTGATGCTGGCAATCGGCCAGACCGCCTTCTCGTTCTTGGCGAAAAGCACCATCTCGTTCATGCCGTCAAGGACGATGCTTGATGATGCATTGACTAAGGGATCGGTCGAACTGGCATCGCGTCGGACCGGCATCCGCAGACCAGCGATCGGCAAGCCGTTATTGGTGAGACGGAGCATCTGCCGATGGCCGATCAAGGCCAAGGCCGTGCGGCCGACCAGCAATTCAGTCGACCAATGTATGGCCTGGTCGATGCGCTCCTTTTTGACCCATGGCAAAATCGGCTCCTGCGGCATGTGCCAATCAGGAACACTCAAGCTGATGTTTAAGAAAAATATGGAGGAGATCACTCCCCCTAGAAGACTGGCTAAAAACATAATTGAACGTCTTGTTTATACTGCGACCTCCGGCTGCTCCAACATGCGATCAATCGTATCATCCTTATGCAAACGCTCGTAATCAGGCAATTCTTTCACGTCATTCAGGCCCAAAAAGCGGATAAAATCGAAAGTGACCGAGAAATAGGCGTCGTCCTTGGTCTTGTCGTGCTTGCTCTCGATCAGGCCGCGCAGGAGAAGATTGCGCAGGATCAGGCTGCAGTTGATGCCGCGGATGCGGTCGATGTCCAGCTTGGATATCGGACCGCGATAGGCGATGATCGTCAAAGTCTCCAAGCTCGGCCGCGACAGCTCGCCGGTCGTCTCGTCCTTGATGAAATCCTGGATCAGTTTGGCATTCTCCGGCGCACTGACCATCTGCAAGCTGTTGCCATTGCGAATGATCTGCATGCCGCTGCCCGACTGCTTGTACTGCTCGATCATCTCTTCGCCGGCTTTTTCCACCTCTTTCGGCTGGGTGCCGGTCAGATCCGCAATCGTCTTCAGTGTCATCGCCTTGGCGGAGATGAATAACAGCGATTCTATTTGCGACTTAAGGTTATCCATATGCTAATTTAATTATAACTTGCTGATTTCGATATCGCCGAACATCTCGTCCTGATTGACGTCGATCTGCCGCATGCGCACCAGCTCGAGCATAGCCAGGAAAGAGACGATGATTTCGGTCTTGTTCTCGGCCTCCGCGATCAGTTGGTTGAACCCGACCTTCATGCGCTCAAGCAAACGCTGCTCAATTAGGAGTATCTTCTCTTCGATATTGATTTTTCGTTCCAAAATTTTCTCTTCAAGCGCCGTTTCTGCCGGCTTGATGCGCGTCAGCAACTCCTCAAAGACGGTAGCGATCAGGCTTTTGACCAGATTTTTCGGCGGCGAGAATTGGTTATCGACGTACAGGGCGGCCTTACGGTTGAATGGGCGAGCGAACATGAAATGCTTTTTGCCGATCATGGCAGAAATCACCTTGGTCGCCTCCAAGAACTCCTGGTACATCTTGAGCTGATGTTCGAGCTCGGCGATTTCCTCTTCCTCTTCCGGATATAGATAAGGCAGCAACGCTTTGGACTTGATCAAGAGTAGCCGCGCCGCGACCACCAAAAAATCAGCCATCTCCTCGGGATTGGCCTCGGACATCGCCTTGATGTAGAACATGTACTGGTCCGCCACCTTGGCCAGGCTGACCTGGGTGATGTCTAGCTCTTCCTTCTCGATCAATTGATAGAGGAGAGACAACGGGCCCTCGAATTTTTCAAGCTTTATGATCATTGGCTATGTGCGATCGGTTTATTTTTTCTTAGCCGGCTTCTTCGCGACAGCCTTCTTGGCCGCGACCTTCTTCACCGCCGGCTTAGCTTTCGGCTTAGCAACGGCCTTCTTTACCTTTTTGATGACGCGCTTCACGCCGAACTTGGCGACAGCCGCCTGCTCGGCCTTGATGAAATCCTTGACTGCCGCTTCGATCGAATGGTTGGAATTGCCGGCCGAAAAGATCGCCTTCTTGGCCTTGGCCAAATTCTCATCGATAATGACTGGCAGATTGTGCAAGCCGCCGAAGGCGGTCAGGGCCTGGTTCTTGGTCTTGGTAATCTGTTCTACGATATCTTCACCCGGAATCTTAATGACCTTGATAACCTTTTTGGTCTGCTTGCCGATCGCGGCCTGGAGCTTCTTGATATCCAGGTTGTGATCAGCCGGCAAGATGACGACGAAATAATCCTGGTCCGCCTTGACCAGAAGCGACTTGGCAATCTCCGAAAGCTTGCGCCTAAGGGTCTGGGCCGCGTCAAAAGCCGTATAAACGGTCTTGTGCGCGATTACCTCATGGGGCACGCCGGCCTTTTCCAGATAGGCGATGATCTTGGGGGAAATCGGCAGGGCTTTCTTGACTTTTTTTGGCTTTTTTTCGCTATTTTTCTTAGCTACTGGTTTTTTAACCATACATTTATAACCGAACAATGGTCGATTTTTAATAAATAAAGCCTAATTGACCTTATTATAACTGACTTTCCGGCTTCTGGCAAAATAAAAAAGGGGGATGCGCGCGCATCCCCCGGACAGTATCATCGGTATGATTACTGTATAAAAGGTTCGATTTTTTCCCAGCTGTTCTTGGGTTTCCAGACGATGTTTCCCGCAGCGATGTCGGCCGCGACGTAAGGGTCGTCCTGACGATACTGCTTGGCCGGCGAATGGTCAAACGACAGAACTGGCAGTCTGATTCCCTCATACTCATACTCCGTCAATTCAGACCGGTTCTTGATGCAAGCGATGGCAATCGGGACTGCCTGTGCATCGAGGATGAGCTTGATCGCCTTGCTGGTGGTCGAAAAGTTGTTGACCACGTCTTCGGTAATGATGACATGGTCGCCCGGCTCAGGCGTGTGTCTGTCGAAGACCAGGATGCTTTGCTCGCGCTGGGTCGCGGTCTCCGCTTCAATCACCTTCTTCTCGGCGTAGATGGCTCGGGCGTACGAGTCGGCGCGGGCCAGAGCCTGTGCAAAGGTGATGCCGCCCATAGGCATGCCAAGAAATATGGGAAAGCTATGATAGCCGTTAACTCCGGTGAGTTGGAGACGGCGCAGCTTTTCGGCGTATTCGTCCAGAATGAACGGCCACTGCTCGAGCTTGGCGCAGTTGAAGAATATTTCGCCGACATAATGCGCTTGCGATCCGTCGCCGACATCATACTTGCCGGCGTAGCCGACCAACGGTCCGAGCCGCTTGCCTTCCGCGTCTTTCGGCGTCTCATAGAAACCGCCACAACGCTTAAGCGTGTTGTCCAGTCCTTCAACTATCTCAGGACGGATCTTTCTTTTCAGCAATTGCACTTGCCCCTTACCCCCTGCTGATCCGCTTGCGCTCATGCGTACCTCCTTTTTCTGCTGCGTGGTTGATGGTTTGCCTTTTACCTGAAATGTTTCGTAAATACTGATTACTGCTGCAATACCTGGACGATCTCTTCCGTTATGGCCTGTGCGGCGGCTACGGGGTCGGGCTGCTCGATGATCGGGCGGCCGATGACCAAATAGTTGGATCCGGCTGCTACGGCTGCTCCCGGGGTGGCGATGCGCTTCTGGTCGTCGGCTTTAGCGTCGGCCGGACGGATGCCCGGCGTGACGATCAGGAAATCAGGACCGCAGGCTTCGCGGATCAGCTCGATTTCCTGAGGCGAACAGACGACGCCATCGACGCCGCAGGCCTGGGCCAGCTTGGCCAGCTTGACGACCATCTCTTTTACCGGGAGGTCGATGCCGACAGCTTTGAGCGTTTCCTGATTAGAAGAGGTGAGGATGGTGACGGCCAGGACTTTGGGACGATTCTCCGGGTCGGGATACTCGGCGCGCAGAGCCTTCATGGTCGTTTCCATCATCTCCGGACCGCCCAGGGCGTGCAGGTTGAACATCTTGACGCCGAGCCTGGCTGCTTCGAGCCCTGCCATGGCGACAGTGTTGGGGATGTCGTGGTACTTGAGATCGAGGAAGACTTCCCCGCCCATACCTTTGATCAGCTTGATAACTTCCGGTCCGCAAGCGGTGAAGAGTTGCTTGCCGATCTTGAACATGCCGACATGCGGAGCTAGCGGTCTTGCGACCCGATGTGCCGCAAAAATGTCCGGTACGTCCATTGCTACGATAATCTTCTTTCTCGCTTCGTCCAACAGTTCCGTCTGGTTCATACAGTTGCCCCCTTTTGGCGTTATTTCCATCTCCAATCTGCTGCGTGATTAATCAAGCTGCCTCCGTTTCACCTCCGTTCAATTCCAAAAGTTTTTGACGCTCAAGCAACGCTTGTTTGATTTCTTCGATGATCCGGTCCGCGGCCCTAGTCGGGTCGCCGACTGAAACCGGCGGTTGGCTGATCGGCTTGCCGATGATTACGGCGTCGGCGCCAGCCATGATGGCTTGGTGCGGGGTAATGACCTTGCTGCGGTTACTGACCGGCACCCAGAGCGGACGCACGTCGCGGGTCGCGACGCATGCTTCCGGCAAGCAGGCTCGGATGGCAGCGGTCTCGTGAGACGAGCAAATGATGCCGTCGACACCCTTGTCTCTGATCATCTCGATCAGCCGGACCTCTTGCTTGCTGGTGACCAGGCAATTCGCTCGGCATTCCTCATGGTCGACCGACGAACGTGGCGTAGCAGCGAACAACAGGCTCTTGCCTTTGTTCTCGCTGGCGGCCGAAATTGACCTCATCCCTTGTTTGGCCTGCACGCTGAGCATGCAGACTCCCATGTCGGACAGGGTCTTGGTCGTCGAGCCGATCGTGCTGGCAATGCCTGCCAGCCGGCCATCCCAGAATATCCGGTCCTTGGCTTCGTTGAATATTGCGCGTACCTTCCGCATATTGTCGGCGGCGGCACTGTCCGACGAGCACAGCAGGCTGGCCAGCATCGCGCTAGCCAATTCCGGTCCGAACTTGAAATACCCGACATGGCTCGAGAGGAGCGATACCAGGCACTGCGCGCGGACGAAATCTGAAGTGTTCAAAGCGAAAATGATCCGATCCTTCGGTTCTGGAAACAACTCTACCTTGGTCTTCCTCGGGTCCCCTTCCTTCTTCATTCCGGTCTCCTTGTCGATGCGGTGGATTTTTATCAGCTTCTTGATTGCGTTTATGATAAAAAGGACATATAAAAGCCAAAGGCTTTTTGTATGGTCGGGAATTTATGTTCCTCGACCAAAAACAAAAACCCAAGCGATTTACCTTGGATTTTTGCTTATTTTAATGGCTTTTTCGCGATTTGTCAACTATCTCACCGGGGCCGGTTTCGGCTCAGCCGGAACTATTGTCTTGCCATCAGGCAGGGCCGAGAGGCGCTGAGTAAGGCACTGATTTCCAGCGTCATGCGGCCAACGGGAGGAATAATACCGATTCAGATCTTCTTCCTTATTCCCACGCCTGAAGGTGGCGCAGAGCTCATACAGCTTGTCTTTGCCCGGCTTATAGACTATCTTCTCGCCGCTGACCGGGTCGGTGAGCTGTTTTTCGTCAGTAATCCGCTTCTCTTTGACTAGCGTATCCAGATCCGACGGCATCTTGCCGTTTTCCATATAATACGAGTTGATGGCGCTATCAATGACGTCAAAGCGGCCCAGAAGCAGCTCATCGGTACGCCGGTCACGGGCTTCACCGGGCGAACCGGCATAAATAATGGCTAATACCAATGCGACGACCACTAGGGCGCTACTCGAATAGCCGTACCACATCGCCGTCTTATCATCTGACTCTACTTTCTCTCTTCGAATATCATACCAATAGTATCCGCCGATTACTCCGGCAATCAGCAACGATGCCAAGGCCTTGAGACCGAACTTCGCTGTCAGATCGCCGTTCATGTAACTGGTCAAGGTGCCGATCAGCCAGCCGATCATGACCACTGAAACGATCAGGAGGATGAGGTAGGTCAGCCAGCGCCTGATAGCCGCTTGCATTTCCAATTTGCCTGAGACCAGGCTCTGGTTGATGTGGCGGACAGTCAGGAAATAGATCGGGCTAGCGATGATCAAGGCAGCTACGGCGTATTTCAGCGCCCCCTGCTCGAAGGCTTCGGTATGTATCGGGTCGGTGATGAACTTGTTGATTATCTGGAAGATTACCATGCCGACAGAGGTACTGACGAACACCAGCGAGACCAGAGACAAGAGATACAGGAAGGCGAATTTAGCCGCATTGTTGGCTTCGCGAGCCATGATTGGCTGTTCCATAAATTTGTTGCCGTTCGGCCATGTGTGGCCGGATTCGGCTTATTTGTTAACCTATATTAATAACATACCACTTTGGCTAACTTTTGCAACAATTCATTAAGATTTTATGAATAAAACGGGAGGCGAACAGACATTACTATTGACAAATATACCAATCTATGGTATATTTGATTGTTTAAATGAACCTTACCAAGAAAGGAGAAAAGGATTATGAAAATCCTGATCACCGCCGTCTTCGTCGCATTTATTTCGACCTTCCCCTCGGCCACCGCCACCTCTCACATTCTCCTTCCCCCCAAAGAAAACCCGCTCCAGGATCGGCTTGATTCCCGAAAAGAACTTGAGATTGAGTTATCAGTCTACAAAAGAATCAAGCTCACCCCAGAGCAAAAACGACAACTCCTCAAGCTCGATCTCGAGCTTGAACAAAAAAGACTGCTGGATTAAACCCCAGCAGTCCCTTTTTGTTTTTGCGAGCTATTCGCCTTTGTCGTATATCTTGTCAGCCAATTTCGGCGGGATGTTCAATTTGATATGCAGTTCCTTGAGCTGTCTCTCAGTCACCTCGCTCGGCGAGTCCATCATGGCATCGCGGGCCTGGCCGTCCTTCGGAAAGGCGTAGATATCGCGGATTGAATCGAGGTCGAACAGCACCATCATCAGGCGGTCGATGCCCGGAGCGATGCCGCCGTGAGGCGGTGCACCGTATTCGAAGGCGCGGATCATGCCGCCGAAGCGCTTGTCCACGTCATCCTTGGTGTAGCCGGCCAACTCGAAGGCTTTGTACATGATGTCTGGACGATGGTTGCGGATCGCACCGGAAGAGATCTCATAGCCGTTGCAGACTAGGTCATATTGATAGGCCAGGATTTCCAACGGGTTCTGTTCGAGCAGGGCCTGCATGCCGCCCTGAGGCATCGAGAACGGGTTATGGCCGAAATCGACGCGGCCGTCCTCTATATCAGAGTAATCATACATCGGGAAATCCTTGACCCAGCACCAGGCGGCCTTGGTATTATCCTTGAGGCCCAGGCGGCTGCCGCAATCGTTGCGGACCGCGCCGAGGGCGGCGCAGACGGTCTTCCAAGTATCAGCGCCGAAGAAGACGATATCGCCCTGTTTGGCCCCGACCTCATCCATAACCTGTTTGGTTAGCTCGTCACCCAAGAATTTGATGATCGGCGAGACCAGGCCCTCGTCTTCTTTCCAGGAAATGTAGGCCAGGCCTTTGGCGCCTTTGCTTCTAGCGATTTCGGTCATCTCATCGATCTCCTTGCGGGAGAACTTGGCGCCGCCGTCGATCTTCAAGGCATGCACTACGCCGCCGGTCGCGACGGCATCGGCAAAGACCGAGAAACCGCAGCCAGCTACCAGCCGGCTAACCGGCTTGATCTCGAAGTCGAAGCGCAAATCAGGCTTGTCGATGCCGTATTTGGTCATGACTTCGTGCCAGGTATAGCGCGGAAACGGTTTCTGGATGACTTCCTTGTTGCCGAACTTCTCAGTCAGCTCGATCATCAGCGGCTCGACGGTGTTCCAGATATCCTCCTGCTCGACGAAGCTCATCTCCAAATCGATCTGGTAGAAGTCGCCAGGGTGGCGGTCATTGCGCGGATCCTCATCGCGGAAGCAAGGAGCGATCTGGAAGTAGCGGTCGAAACCGCCGACCATCAAGAGCTGCTTGAATTGCTGCGGCGCCTGGGGCAAAGCGTAGAATTTGCCCGGATAGAGGCGTGACGGGACCAGATAGTCGCGTGCGCCTTCGGGCGAGGAGTTAGCCAGGATCGGTGTCTGCACCTCGACGAAGTTGAGCTGTTTGAAATAATCGCGCACGTGGCGGATAACCTCGTTGCGCTTCATCAGGACCTCCTGCAGCTTCGGGCGGCGCAGATCGAGGAAACGATATTTCAGGCGCATCGATTCCTTGACGTCTTTCGCCTTCTCGTCGTCGAGCTCGAATGGCAGAGGCTTGGATTCGGACAGGACTTCGAGCGTCGAGACTTCGACTTCGATCGTGCCGGTCGGAAGCTTGTCGTTGACCATCTCATCAGGACGGGCAGCCACTTTGCCCTTGATGTGGATGACCCATTCGCTGCGCAGGCGGTCAGCCGCCTGGTAAGCCTCGGCGCCGAACTTCTCATCGAAGGTCAGCTGAGTGATGCCGTAACGGTCGCGCAGATCGATAAAGATGATGCCGCCGTGGTCGCGGCGCTTAGCGACCCAGCCGGAGAGCTCGACCTCTTGCCCGGCCAGCGCCTTCGTCAATTCGCCGCATGTGTGTGTTCGCAACATAGTTTTGAATTATTATATAGTTTCTAAAAAATCCTCGATGGTCTTGTACCGCTCCTGAAATATCAGGTAAAGCGTCTCCGGCTTTTCCAATTCGCCGATCAGGATCAGCGGCTTGCCCAAGCCGTAGGCGATTCCCGCTTCGACGTGGACTGAGTTGCCGGCCGGGAAAAGTGCGATGACTTTACCTGCGCCCCTGAGCCCTCGCAAATCTTCTTCAAAGACATACCGATAGTGCTTGTCATTGAAGAAATCGGAAACCGATTCGAACTTCTCCATCTGCTTTTCCGGATGATCATGAGGATTATCAGGGTCAGCCGGGATGTCGCAATGGTTATAGCAAGTCTTCCCTCGCTTGGCCAACTCTGCAACCAGAAGATCCGTCTGCTGTTTGTTCCTGAATTTGGATATTACGATGTAATCGGTCATAGGGTTTTAAAAATAAAAAACCTCGTCTCTAAATACGGCAAAATGCCATATCTAAGGACGAGGATTCTCGTGGTACCACCTTAGTTTTTATCCGCCTGGGGCGGACCCGCCAAAGGCAAACAAACACTTAATTATGCTCTTAACGCAAGCTTACGACGGGTTCTAGTGATCAGCCAGGCTGACTTTCTTCCCGCACCTCCCCTGGTGTTGGCCAAGGTTTTATCCTCCGCAGCCTGTGGCGTAGGGGGACTGATGGTTTTGATTCGATTTTAAGGATAGATAGAATATACTATGATTGCTAAAATTAGTCAATAGTTGACATTTTAGCCATTTTGAGCTATATTTATCCCATCATTAACAACCGCAAAATCCATAAATCAGATCCCTTGGGGCTTCCCGAGGGGCTGGGTCTGATTTTCTCCCGCAAGGGAGGGGATGATTTCTGCGCTAGTGGAAATCCGGCTGCCCCCGTAACCATGGGCTAATCGATGTCGCGCAAGCGGAGTCGATGAGCAGGAATCATTTGCTGGCACATTCCGTGGCAGTTTTTTATTTCTGAAAGAAAGGTGGTACCGCGAAGAAGACTCTTCGTCCTTTCGTACGATTTTTTGTCGTACGAAGGGATGGGGAGTTTTATTTTTTTATCGCTCATTCAAAAAGGAGACGACCATGCCATTCAACAGCAAAGACTACCGACCCTTCCACGGAACCGATGTCCACTTTTCCCGCAGCGACCAACGCAAGGTCAAGCGCATCCAAGGCCAAGCCGTTATCTTATCGACTGTCTGCCCGGACTACCCTCACGAAGATGGCAAGTACACCTTCAGGGGCGAACTGGGGCGCGGTGCCAGCCTGACCGCCGCATCGCACCTCCGGCGCGTCCCCGATCTGATCAGCGGTCTTAACGGTCAAGAAATCGCGACCCGCTGGCTGATCCTAGTAGCCGACCTGCCGGAGCTCACCAGCCAGCAAAAGGAGTTCTATCTCCGGGTCGCCGCTTCGAAGGACGACTACATCGGACGCTGCGAAGCTTCGGCCAAAGCCATAAAGGAGCAGATAGGCTCTTTGGGCGAAGTCAAAACCTTTTCCAGCTGGTACACCGAACAGAACATCCCGTATCTTGAGGTCCAAGAAGAAGTTGCCGAGCGCATCCTCCACGAAGCCAAGCACAATCGGGCTTTCAGCGGCAAATTCGACGCTTTCTGCGCCATGCGGCAGAATCTGGCTGCTAAATTCCGCGGCCGCCGATTGACTGCCGAGGAGTCGGCCCAGGCGGCGGCCCATGGCATGAGTCTTTACGTTACCCACGGCAGCCTGCTGCGCAAGCTGTTCGCCGATCATAACTTGGTGGTCATCAACCATTTCACGCCCAACCTGCAGAATTTCTTCCTCTCAAGGTTCGTGCCTGGATGCGGCCACCTGGAAAACGCGCAAAAATTCCCCCTAGGCGTGATCGACGATTCGTGGTATTGATTTTAGAGAGGCGCTGCTGACAGCGGCAGCGCCTCTCCCCTTTATTATGATCATACTCATGAAAACCGGGCCTTACGACCCGCAAATATCCGGAAAAACCAAGTACGCTAGCGTAGCGGCTTTGACGCGCCAAGAATACGATCCGCCACTGGACGAAGCTAAGGTCAGCGCCTGCCTCGACAAGCCAGGCATCGACCGGCTCCATGACGTTGCTGCGGTTTTCTGTTCAGACCTTCTGCGCACGAAACAGACCGCTGACTTCCTTGTGCGCCAAAAGATCGTCAACAACAAGGCTTCAGTTACTGCCTCCTCCCTGCTCCGCGAGATACGCTTCGATGTCGCCACCGTCTGCTCCGAAGAAGACTACGCCCAGCGAGGCAGCGATGCCGTACGCCAAGGTTTCATCGATGGTTTTATCAGCGATTCGCTTCTTGAATCAAGAAACGAAATCAAAGCGCGTTGCGACCAACTGCTCGCCCATATGCGGCAAGAGACGAACGATACCCTATTCATTTCCCACACCTTTTTTCTCAAAATATTCCTAATTTATCTTGAGCAGCCATCACTGTTCGAGCAGCCATCGATCATCTCCGAATTCATTGACCCGCGGAAACGCATCATGAAGTTCTGTGAGCAAATATTTCTTCCGTAAAAAAAGCCGCATGTTTCCATGCGGCGTCGGACCAGGGGCCCATCAGGCTGCCTTTTTCAGCCTCTTTTTGATAAACTGGCCCAGCTGAACTAGCGGGGCGAAGAACTCCTTGAACGCCTCAAGCGCTATTTCGGGAGTTTTTTTCAAAACTTGCTTCGGAGTGCTCATGTCTGCCTCCGTTCCAGCGGAAGTTTCAGACACTGCGGATGCCAGGTCGAGGGGTCCTCGATGGCCATCCAGCCGGTTGCCCGACACTGCTCGATGACAGCGGTCTGATTGAGAGTAGAGGCGAACCCGTGTTCGAGCTTGAACATGAACTTATCGAGCTCACCCTCCCAAACGATTTGCGGTGCCGCAATTCCTCTTTCGGGAATGACTTGCTTGACCCGGACTAAGACGGAATCGGGTGATAAGCGCATGGAAATGCGGCGGCTTGCCTTTTCCCAGTCGGCAGCGAAGCCCCAGTATTTGGCCATAGGACCGCGGTCGGTCCACATGGTCAGATATACCAGTTCGTCACTGCGGGTTGGCGGACGGAAATCCATCCGGTACGGCAAGCGGCTTGCCAGGTCGAAATCGAGTTTGCCCAGATGGCGCTCGACCGGACCGGCAAAATGCTTGGAGCGGAAAAATACTTCCCTTTTCTTCTTCGGATGTTCCTCAACCACGTAACCGAAGCCCTCTTCACCGAAAAACTTGACCTGGCCTCTGCTCAATTGGAGCATTGGCGATGAAACTCTGCGAGCCATAGGTCATACCTCCAAAATAAATTTTCCTGCCGAAACGGCGTCTTGCTTCAGATCAGATCAGAACTGCGCTTTTCCCGCTGCTGCTCTCCCGCACCTCGCCTGCGCAAAGGTACGGCGGTCTGTGGTGCCTGTGACACATACACGACGCCTCCACCGCGGCCGCCGACTTTCGAGCCAGGCTGCTCGTCAGCCTTCTTTGTCGCTTCCTTGAAAGTCGCGATATCGAGATAATTGCCACCGTCTGCCATGAAGACATTGAACGGACCTACCACTTCAGGGTTATCATTGGACCAACCGTCAGACATCACCATCTTGCAACACCTCCTTTCAGTGTTAGTTTCACTGCTCCATGAGCCGTGTTGTAATGAGCGATATTTCTAATGCCAGACTCCGGTCAACTTTTAAGTTGCGGAATCGGCTGATTTCCAGTTCATTGGCTAATCTTAGCAATTTAACAGCATTTTCAGATATTGTCAAGCCCTTGGCCTGGCCAGCGCACCGCTGACAGACTATGCCATTTTTCGCCTGGTCCAACATGATGCCCTCGGCATCCGGTTTAGACCCGCAAAAAACGCACCTATGCAAATCCGGCTCGTATCCGGTCCGGGAAAGCAGCCGGAAAATCGACAGATCGGCCCAGAGGGCGGCGTCCTCGGCATGCTGGACGCCGTCAATCAAAGCCAAGATGTCGCGCAGCTCGACAAAAAGCGTGATGTCTGGCTGCCCCTCCTTTATAGTCTTATCAAAAAATCGGCACACCCGACTCGCCGCCTCAACCCTGTCAAAATCGGATTTTATCCCGACCAGGCAATTGCTGCTCAGAGCACTGCCCATATAGTCATGAGTCTTGCCCCTGACCACCATGCAATCGATAAAACAAAACGGCTCGACATGAGCCGCTATTTTTGAGCGGAATTTCCTAGCCCCTCGTGCAATCAGCGCCTGCTTCCCTTTTTCCGGGCTGTAAGCCGTAATCAGAAGGTCATGTTCGCGGAATGGTTGGCGCTTCAGGACGATAGCCTTGATGCGGTAAGTCTCTTCGATCATTTTTGTCCAGAATCATTGATTGATTTTATCTTGCCGAAACATGACAATCCATCCCGACCGACATAGGCCCAGCCGCGGCAGACGATTGTCTGGCACTTTCCCGAACCGTCAACCTTATCGATGCAAGCCGACAGCTTCATTCCTATCAGCAGAAAATAGATGGCTGCTGCTGCAAACGCGACCAAAGCTATGATCAATAGATACTTTGCGAAATCAGGCATGTTTGTCGAAAAAACTTTGTAAAATCAGCATCGCCGCAATCGCGTCTCGCGGCGCTTTATCCTTCTTGCCGCCGACTAGCGCATCGCCAGCCTTGCTGGAAAGCCTTTCATCGACCTGCTCGATCGGCAAGCCGGTCAAGTCAGACAGATCAGAAATGAATTCTTGAACCTTTTCATGCATCTCTCCTTTTTCCTTGCGCATAGTCAAAGGAAGCCCCACCACCAGATGTTCGATATCCTCTTCCTTGATCACCGCAACTATGTCAGCCAGAGTGCTTACGACTTTGAAAGGAGTGGCGAGCTTAGTCAGGCTGTCACCCAATGCCAAGCCGATCCTTTTCGTGCCGTAATCGATACCTAAATACCTTTCCATATTCGATAATAATTATCTTGTCAGAACCAGATTGCCTGTCTTGGTGACGGCAACGGTATGTTCGAAGTGGGCCGACAGACTTTCATCAGCAGTGTCGATGCTCATGCCGTCGGGACCGGTCACGACCTCATGCCGGCCCATGTTGACCATCGGTTCGATCGCGATTACCATGCCCGGCTTGAGCAGAATGCGTTTGTTGGCCTCGATCGGAAAATTAGGGATCTGAGGCTCTTCGTGCACCGCCTTGCCTACGCCATGCCCTACCAAGTCGCGCACCACGGAAAAACCTTGCGAAACCACATAGTCTTCTACTGCCCGTCCGATGTCGTAGATACTGGCGCCTGGCTTCACCTTCTTGATTGCCAGCTCGAGCGATTGCTTGGTCGCTTCGATCAATTTCTGCGCCCTAGCACCGATCTTGCCCACGCCGAATGTCACCGCCATGTCTGTAAAGTAACCGTTCCGAGCCGGATATTCCATGCCGATGTCGATACTGACGATGTCGCCATCGAAAATAGCGCGCGCCGGCAAAGCCGGGGCGTGGACGACCTGATGATTGATGGAAATGCACAAGGCTGTGGGATAGGGCCTTCCTTGCGGCACGGGACAGTAACCTTTGAATGCTGGGCGGCCTCCGGCCTGATCGATCAACTCGCAGGCCAGCTTCTCCAACTCGGCCGTGGTAGTTCCGGGCTTAGCTGATTCTGCAACCTTCTTTAGAATGAGTGACAAGATCTTGCCACCTTCGCCTATCTTGGCGATTTCAGCTTCGGTTTTTATGATAATCATATATATTTCTTCAGTTTGCGCATCAACTCGCCATCGACTTTCTTAATCGGTTGCTCGCCGTTGATCTCGATCAAGAATCCCTGCTTGCGCCAATAAGAAAGGATCTTGGCGCTTTCCTTGTGATAGGTGCGAAGGCGTGATTTGACTACGGACGGCTTGTCATCGTCGCGAATGAACAGCTTGCCGGCGCAGCGGTCACATTTGCCATCTTCTTTGGGAGGCTTGCTGGCGACATGATAGACGGCGCCGCACAAGCAAGCGCGCCGTCCGCTAATGCGCCGCACCACCTCTTCGTCACTGACGTCGATCAGCAAAGGCACGATCGATGGCTCAGGTTTCTTGGTTGACAAATGGCCGAGCAGGAATTCCTGCTGGCTCAGTCGCCGAGGATAACCGTCGAAGATGACACCGGCTGCCGTATCCTTCCGGCGCAGGCGTTTCAGCAAGAGTTCACCGACGATCTCGTCGGAAACCAGCCTGCCTTTAGCCAGGAGCGCCTTGACTGACAGCCCGATCGGCGTGCCTCTATCTATCTCCGTGCGCAACAAATCGCCGGTCGAGATGGCCGGCAAGTTGAGGCGTTCGGCAAGCAGTTTGACCTGGGTTCCCTTGCCTGATCCGGGAGGTCCGAAAACGATGAAATATTTCTTTTGCATTGATATTATTTAAGGTTGGAAATAAGGCCTTGAGGGGGTGCTGTTGGACTGGCCGCCACTGGCGACTCCGCCATCAGTGCGGGTAAGAGGCGCGACATTGCCGGCAGGGCCGCTGGCGAAACCCGACTTCTGCGGTCCGGTTCCCTTGCCAGCGAAACCGGTGGTCACATTAGCCGATTGTCCGGCCATTATGTGGGTGGTCTCGCTCTTGGCCAAATGGCTGTTCGCCATTTTCTGGGCTTCGTAGATATTGTCCTTTTGCCGCACTTTGCCAAGCCGCTCCTCTGTGCGCTGCTGCTCCTTGGTCAAGCCGCCCGATGGGCTGATCTCCCCAATCACTTTTTCACGCTGGGCTTCATTCATCTTCAATCTTAATTTCAAGAAATCATTGACCTGATATGCCTTTTTGCCGCTGAAATTCTGCTTGATGAACTGTTTCACAGCGCCGGTGTTGGCCAGCTTGTTGGTGCCGGTGAATTTTCCGATCTGCTCGCGAAAACGCTTGAAGGCTGAATGGCCTACGAATTCCTTGCCTTGGAGATTCTTTGAAAGATAAGTCGAGGTCCAGGGCTTGTTCGGATTGTTCGTTGTCGGCCGGTTGCGCAGAGGTGAAGAGCCAAACATAGTGGAAATTTACTAATGAATACCTATATTATAACTTAACTTAGCAAAAAACAAAAGCCGCCCCCTAAAGAAAGGAAGGCGGCTTTTTATGCGATGGGGTTAAACTCCTTCGTATTCGCGCATGGTCAGCTGCGACTCGATCTGCTTGACCGTCTCGATAACGACCGATACGACGATCAGCAAGCTGGTGCCGCCGATGGCCAATGACTGGATATTGGTAAAGTAGCGCATGATCAAAGGCAGAATGGCGATGATGCTCAAGAATAGAGCGCCAGCCAGGATGATCTTATAGGTAGTCTGAGCGAGATACTCGGCAGTCGGACGTCCCGGGCGGATGCCAGGAATGAAGCCGCCTTGCTTCTGCAAATTCTCAGCGATCTGGCTCGGATGAAAAACGACTTCGGTATAAAAGAAAGTGAAGGCGAAGACCAGAATGAAATAGATTACGGCATAGAACAGCTGGTTCTGGAATATCTGATAGACCCACTGGGCTGCGTTGGCGATGAACTGGGTCTTGGCCTGGATGAAGAACTGGGCGACCATCGGCGGGAACAGCACGACTGAAACAGCGAAGATGATCGGGATGACGCCGGCCATGTTCACTCGCAAAGGCAAGTGGCTGGTCGAACCGCCGAACATCCGGTTACCTCGCATCTGCTTGGCGTATTGCACCGGCACGTTGCGCTGGCCCTCGCTGATGATGACAACACCGATAATGGTGGTTATGGCGATAGCCAGGAACCACAGCAAGGTGAACAGCTGCGACTGGTCGAAATTGACCATGATCTGCTGCAAAGAGACCGGGATGCGGGCGACGATGCCAGCGAAGATGATCAAGGAAATTCCGTTGCCAACCTTCTTTTCGCTGATCAGCTCACCGAGCCACATCACGAAGACGGTGCCGGCGGTGATAGTGAGCAGCATGACGAAAATATCGAAAGGATTGGTTGCGGTGATGATATCGCGGTTAGACTGGCGCAAGATAGTGATCATGCCATAGCCCTGTAGAACAGCCATCGGTACGGTCAGCCAGCGGGTCCACATATTGATTTTCTGCCGTCCCGCCTCTTCCTTGTTCATTTCTTCCAAAGAAGGAATGATCATGCCCAAAAGCTGGAAGATGATCGAAGCGGTGATGTACGGACCGACGCTCATCATGATGACGGAGAAGTTCTCCATGCCGCCGCCGGAAAAGAGATTCATGAGACCGAGAATCTGGTTCGAATTCATGAATGCCTGCAATTCCTTGACATCGACTCCCGGAACTGGAACGTGGGCAGCCATGCGGAATATGACCAACATGCCCAAAACATAAAGGATGTTGTTCCTCAAGTCTCTGGCCTTCCAAATTTGGATAAGCTTATTCATATGGATGAGTGGTGCTATTTGGTAATAACCTTGCCGCCAAGCTTTTCTAGTTGCGCTTTAGCGGTCGCGCTGACTTTCAGGTTCACTAACTCCAGATTTTTAAGGGAAAGCTGGCCCTGTCCCAAAATTTTGACAGATTTGCTTGCATTCTCAATCAGGCCCGCCTTGAGGAGGGTGTTAGGGGTTACCTTGCCGCCTTCTTTGAAGTGGCGGTTGATGGCCGTCAGATTGACGACCTGATCCTTGTCCTGAAGCGAAGTAAAGCCGCGCTTCTTAGGCAGGTTCAAAAGCATCGGCTTCATGCCGAGCCTCTTCAGGCCGGAAACGCCCGAACGGGATTTCTGACCCTTCAGACCGCGAGTACTATAGGTGCCGTGTCCGGAGGCGTTACCGCGTCCGACGCGTTTGCGCTTCTTGGTTGCGCCCTTATTCGGCTTCAAATTGCTTAAACTCAACATACGATATCAAATTCAATGTGTTAAAAACTATTTAGCAGATTCGGCTACGGCTTCAGTGACCGGAACAGCCTCCTTCTTCATTTCAATTTTAGCCTTTTTGGCCGGTTTCTTCAAATTGGCCAAGGCATCGGAAACGCACTTGGCGTTATTCACCTTGTTGCTAGTGCCCAAAGTCTTACAAGTGATGTTCTTGATGCCGGAAAGCTCCAAAACCATGCGGACAGCGCCGCCAGCAATGATACCGCGGCCTTTAGAAGCCGGCTTGAACAGGATTTCGGCTGCACCCAGCTTATGAGTGATGGCATGAGGGATGGTGTCGTTGACAATCGGCACTTCGACCAGATTCTTCTTGGCCTGGGTCGCTGCCTTGGAAATAGCTGCAGTCACATCGAGGCCTTTGGCCAAACCGATGCCGACTTTGCCCTTCTTGTTGCCGACAACCACACAAGCTCGGAAACGCATTCTCTTGCCGCCGGCCATAACGCGGGTAACGCGGGCCAAATCGACTATCTTCTGCTCGAATTCCTCGATGATTTCCTCACGACGGCCGCGATTCATCGGACGACGAGCTCCGCCGCCGCGGGCATCTTTCCTGACTGGGCGGTTAGCTGCGCCGGCTGGCCTATTATCAGCTGGCTTTGTTTGTTCTTTTTTGACTGGTTCTGTCATATTTTCCAATGTTTATAGTGATAAGTTAAAACACTAGTCCGCCTTCGCGAGCACCGTCAGCAACCGCTTTGACGCGTCCATGATACTGGTAACCGCCGCGATCGAAAACCACAGCCGTAATGCCGGCCTTCTTGGCCTTTTCAGCGATCAGCTTGCCGAGGCCGAAACCTACGCCGACTTTGCCGCCTTCCTTCTCCTTCTTGAGCTCGGTGGCGTTAGCGCTAACGATGGTCTTGCCAGCCTGGTCATCGATCAACTGGATGAACATGCCCTTATTCGAGCGGAAAACGCTCAAGCGCGGACAAGCAGCGGCACCCTCCACCTTGGACCTGATCTTGGCCCGGCGGCGGTCTCGTTTCAATGTTTTCTCTTTAGTCTGATTCATATGCGAGATATATTATCTAAATTTATTTGCCGCCCTTAGCCGCGGTCTTGCCGGCCTTGCGTCGGATAACTTCATCGGAATATTTGATGCCCTTGCCTTTGTAAGGTTCAGGCTTCCTGACTTTGCGGATCTGAGCAGCGGTTTCGCCCAAAAGGTATTTATCAATGCTGTTCAAGGTGATCACGTTGGCTGCGACTGCTGCAACTACGCCTTCTGGCAGAGTGAAATCTACCGGATGGGAGAAACCCACGTTCAAGGTCAACTTGTTGCCTGCGACTGCGGCGCGATAACCGACACCATTGATTTCCAACTTCTTTTCGTAACCCTGATTGACACCGATTACCATATTATTGATCAAAGTGCGGAACAGTCCCCAGATGGCGCGCTCTTTCTTGACGTCCGGCTTAGCCACGTTCACTTTGATTTCCTGCTCAGCCAGCTCGACTAAGGCCAAAGGATGGATCTTTTCGCGAAGCTCGCCCTTAGGTCCTTTGACGACCAAAAATTCTCCGTCCATCCTGGCGGAAGTGCCTGTCGGTAAGCTGATTGGTAATTTGCCGATTCTCGACATATGTTTATCGTAACTTTAGGTGATTAATAAATTTCACAGACAACTTCGCCGCCCATGCCGTTCTTGCGAGCCTCTTTGTTCGTCATCAGCCCCTTGGAAGTGGAGATGATAGCGATGCCGAGGTTATTCAAGACGCGTGGCAGCTCTTCTTTGGTGACATAAACGCGCAAGCTAGGCTTGCTGATGCGCTTGATCGAGCTGATAGCTGATTTGCCGTCCGACTTATACTTCAGGACGATCTTCAGCTGATCAAAAGCTCCGCCTTGGTTTTTCTGGCCATCAGCCTTGATTACCTCGGTGCGTTCAACCCAGCCTTCTTTCTGTAATATCTTTCCAATGTTGAACTTGATCTTGCTCATGGGTAAAACAACCTCTGGCTTTCTGATAGCTGAAGCATTTCTTATCCTTGTTAGCATGTCCGCAATAGGATCCATCATAATATTGCTACTTAAAAAATGTTATGTAAACGAATGATTACCAGCTTGATTTCGTCACCCCTGGAAGTTCGCCAGCAGTGGCTAGTTCGCGAAAACAGATGCGGCAGAGGTTGAAATCACGGATGTACCCATGGTTTCGACCACATCGCCAGCAACGACGGACAACCCTGGTGCTAAATTTCGGCTTTCTGTTAGACTTTGCGATTTGTGCTTTAGTCGCCATATTCTTTGATCAATTATTTTTCTTCGGTCTTAAAAGGAAAACCCAACGCTCGGAACAGGGCCAAACCGGTCTCGCGGTTCTCGGCGGTAGTGTCGATGCAGATCTCCAGGCCATGGACATTGTCGATATCTTCAGCTCTGACTTCCGGGAAAGCCGTGTGCTCTTTGAAGCCGATGGTCATATTGCCCTGCTTGTCGACCATCTTGTCAGAGATGCCGCGGAAGTCGCGGATGCGCGGGAAAGACACGGATACCAGCTTCTCGAGGAAGTCATACATCCGCTGGCCGCGCAAAGTCACCTTGAGGCCGATGATCTGGCCCTCACGGACCTTGAAAGAAGCAATCGACTTCCTGGCCTTGGTCTTGACCGGCTTCTGGCCAGTGATCCTGGTCAGGGTCTTCTCGACGTTATCGACGAAAGCCTGCTCCTTGGTCTGGCGGCCGACACCGACGTTCAACACTACCTTCACTAAGCGCGGTGTTGCCAAGATGTTCTTGATGCCGAATTCCTTCTGGAGGCTAGGCAATATTTCCTTTTTGTATCGCTCTTGTAATCTCATATGGTTAATCGATCACTTGTTTACATTTCTTACATACTCGCACCTTGGTCTTCTTGGCGCCATCAGCGCCTTCGGTGACCTTATAGGCGACTCGGGTCGGCTTGCCGCACTTGGTGCAGACCAGCATGACATTGGACATGTTCAATGGGGCTGGAAACTCGATGCGCTGGCCTTTCTCGCCTTCGCGACGTGGGCGCAAATGCTTGATCAAAAGATTCAAGCCTTCAACGCTGACGCGCTGCCTTACCGGGAATACCTGCAGGACCTTGCCGGTCTTGCCGTTATCCTTGCCGGCCAGGATCATTACTTTGTCGTTTTTCTTGATTTTCATATACGCTGTCCAATGTTTTAGTTATAGCACCTCAGGAGCGAGCGAGGCGATCTTCTGATAGCCTGCCTTGCGCACTTCGCGGGCGATCGGACCGAACACGCGGGTGGCCTTCGGTTCCTTCTTGTTCTTATCGATAATGACGCAAGCGTTCTCGCTGAAGCGGATATAGGTCCCGTCGTTGCGCCTGATCTCTTTCTTGACGCGAACAATCACGGCGTGAGCTACATCACCCTTCTTGATCGACATGTGCGGTGCCGCTTCCTTGACTGCAACGGTGATGATTTCAGCGATGCGGGCATAGCGCTTCTTGGTCGCGCCGAGCACCTTAATGCACTGGACCCTCTTGGCTCCGCTGTTGTCGGCTACTAATAAACGTGTTCCCATCTGTATCATATGATTGTTCTCAAATATTTCTTAGGCGTTAACTACGCGCCAGCGCTTGTCGCGAGACAAAGGGCGGCATTCGACGAAATTGACCTTATCCCCTACCTTATACTGGTTCTTCTCGTCATGAACTTTATATTTGGTGCTGACGGTATAGCGCTTCTTGTACTTGGGGTGGATCTTCACCTGCTCGACTTTGACGGTGATGGTCTTATCCATCTTGTCGCTCATGACCACGCCGCTGAATTTGCGGTGGATCGGGGCGGCGGCTGTATTTTCAGTTTTAATAACTTCTTTAGTCATAGTTATCTAATGATTGGATTATTGATCACTCGACTGCTTCGGCAGATGGAGCAGAGTTAAAATCTGGGCAATTAGCTTTTTCACTTCCCTGATTTCGCGCACATCCTTCAGCTGTCGTGAAGCGTCCTTGAAGCGCAGATCGCGCAACTTCTCCCGTGATTCGGCCAACGAACGGTGCAATTCCGCTTCACTCTTGGTTTTTAACTCTTTTAGTTCCATATTCTTAGTGCTTAGTTACGAACTTAGACTTCACCGGCAGCTTGTGGCCGGCCAAAGTTATCGCCTCGCGTGCCAATTCAGCGGTAATACCTTCGATTTCGAACAAGACCATGCCTGGCTTGACGACTGCCACATAATGATCGACTGAACCCTTACCTTTACCCATAGGCACTTCGCCTGACTTCTGAGTGACCGGCTTGTGCGGGAAAACGCGGATCCAGAGCTTGCCGCCCTTTTTCAAGTAGCGGGTCAAGACACGGCGGGTAGCTTCAATCTGACGGGCGGTAACCCAGCAGTTCTCAGTGCTCTGCAAGCCGAACTCGCCGAAACTGACATCGATCATGCGAGTAGCCTTGCCTCCGCGGCTGCCTTTATGTGATTTGCGCCATTTAGTTTTCTTGGGCATTAACATAGTATTTTCTTCAAACTATTATACAAAAATTACTTTTTAGACCTTTCTCTGATGACTTCGCCCTTCTTGGACTGGGCACCGCCGAATACTTCGCCTTTGTAGACCCAGACTTTGATGCCGATAGCGCCGTAGGTGGTGGCGGCAGTGGTCAGAGCGTAATCGATGTCTGCGCGCATGGTGTGCAGCGGGATCGAACCGGAAGTCAGGACTTCGCTACGGGCGATTTCCGCACCGTTCAGACGACCCTTGATGCCGACTTTGACGCCCAAGGCTCCGGCCCGCTCGACGCGGTTGATAGCCTGCTTCATGACGCGGCGGAAAGGCATGCGCTTCTCGATTTCCAAAGCCATCGACTGGGCCAGGATTTGGGCTGACAGATTCGGACGATCAACTTCGGTGATATTCAAAGTAATGTCGGAAATCTTATAATTTTTCAAAAACTTGGTGTGGATCTTCTTCTTCAAATCTTCCGCACCTGCGCCACCGCGGCCGATAATCAGTCCCGGCTTAGCAGTAAAGATGCCGACAGAAATCTTCTTATGATTCCGTTCGACTTCTACGCGATCGACACCGGCTTCGCGCAATTCCTTGATCAAATACCTGCGCACTTTGGTATCCTGTTCCAAATTGCTTGCATAGGCCTTGCCTTGAGCAAACCACTTCGAATCCCAGGTTCTAGTAATGCCGATTCGGAAAATTTTTGGATTGACTTTTTGTCCCATAGTATCTTATTAGTTATTCTCAAAATATTAGCCGCTCTTGCGCTGAAACATCTTGCCGACGAAGCCTTTGCTGCCGCCTTCGACTTTAGCGTGTCCGCTGCGTCCGGTATAGCGCGGGTCATTGACCTTGGCGCCCTTCTCATCAGCAGTCTCGGTCGGTACATTTGATTTGTCAGTCTTCTTGACCTTGACTCCCTCTTCTTCGGTCGGCTTAGTGCCGAGTTTGATCGGAGCCTCGATCTTCTGCTCGCGAGCCTTCAGGCTGCCGCTATCTTTGATTTCAGCCAGAGTCACGATGATGTGGCTGGAGCGCTTGCGGATCGGGGTAGCGCGTCCATGAGCCTTAGGCATCCAGCGCTTCATGGTCACGCCTTCATCGACGCGGATGGTCTTGACGAACAGGTTGGTGCGATCCAGATTGAAGTTGTGTTCCGCGTTGGCGATAGCCGAATTGATCAGCTTGGCGACCGGTTTGGTAGCAAGCTTATTGATGAACTGCAACTGTGCTAAAGCCTGATCAACCTTATTGCCGCGCACCACATCAACCACCAGGCGGACCTTGCGTGCTGACATGTGAATATGTTTTGCTTTGGCTGTAATTTCCATATGATTACCTAATGTCCAAGTTTAGTTAAATGCTTACTTCTTGCCTTTGGCCTGATCTTTGGCCATCTTGCCGCCATGGCTGACGAACTTCCTGGTCGGAGAGAATTCTCCCAGCTTGTGGCCGACCATGTTCTCAACCACATAAACCGGAGTGTGCTGGCGGCCGTTGTGGACGCCGAATGTGAATCCTACCATTTCCGGGGTGATGGTGGCAGCGCGATCCCAAACCTTGATCACAGTCTTATCGCCTGGCTTCAGGTTCAGCACCTTCTTTACGATGCGCTCATTAACGTATGGACCTTTTTTTAAACTTCTCGACATAATATTGGAATGTTGAATTACTTGTTCTTTTTGCGCCTCTGGATGATCAGCTTGCTCGAGGACTTCTTGCTCCTGCGAGTCTTGACGCCCAAAGCGTGCTTGCCCCACTTGGTCTTCGGATGCTTCAAACCGATCGGCTGGTTGCCTTCGCCGCCGCCATGTGGATGATCATTCGGATTCATGGCCGTACCGCGGACGGTAGGACGGATGCCCATACGGCGGCTGCGTCCGGCCTTGCCGACATTGATCTTCGAATGGTCAGGATTGGAGACTTGGCCGATAGAGCACAAGCATTCTTTCTTGATCAGGCGGATTTCGCCGGATGGCATCTTGATCTGGGCGAAATTGCCCTCGACGCCCATCACGCGGACTCCGACACCGGCACCGCGGGCGATCTTGCCGCCCTGGCCAGGCTGTAACTCGATATTGTAAATCATGACACCGGCTGGGATGAACTTGACCGGCATCGCGTTTCCTGGAAGGATCTCGATCTGCTCTTGTGAGCTCATAATGGCTGCGCCGACATTCAAGTCGACAGGAGCGACGATATAACGCTTCGCGCCATCGGCATAATTAATCAAAGCTAAACGGGCTCCGCGATTCGGATCGTACTCGATAGCTGCGACCTTGCCCGGAATGCCGAACTTGTCACGCTTGAAATCGATGATGCGGATGCCGCGCTTAGAACCGCCGCCGCGATGGCGGACAGTGATCTTACCCTGGTTATTGCGGCCAGAGCAGCGCTTTTTTACGATGACCAATGCCTTTTCCGGTTCGCGTTTGGTGATGTCTGAAAAATCATCAAAACTCATTCCGCGCCGTCCATTGGTTGTAGGTTTTACTTTGATAATAGCCATATATGCTCAATGCGAATTACTTTCTATTAAACTCCTTCGTAAACTTTGATCGACTTGCCGGCCGGCAGAGTGACGACGGCCTTCTTCCAATCCTTGCGCTTGCCCTGGATGCGTCCGAAGCGGACGTTCTTGCCAGAGACACGCAGCATGTTTACGGAAACCGGCTTGACTCCGTAGATCGACTCGATGGCCTTGGCCACCTCGATCTTGTTGGCATCCTTAGCAACGGCGAAAACATATTGGTTCAAGGCGTTCAGGACGCTGGCCTTCTCAGTAACCAACGGCTTGACGATCCAGCGATAAGCCTGATCATACTTGCGCTTGCTCTCGGTCTTATCAGACGCTTTCTTGCCGCCTTCCGAATAAAGATCCTTCATGCTGGAATCGGCTGGAGCCTTGGCAGCGGCAGTCTTAGCAGTCTTAGGGGCAGCCGATTTCTTGGCGGCCGGCTTGCTGGCAGCTGCAGTTTCTTCTTTTTTGCCAAATATTGCCATAGATTTACTTTAATCTTGCTTCTAATTTTTTAACACCATCGACGGTCATGATCAGGTCGCGGTATTTCAGGACATCGACGATGTTCAGGTTGTCCAGATTGATGACCTCGACGCCAGCCAGGTTGCGTCCAGAAAGCTTGGTATTTTCATCCTTGCCGGCTAATACGACCAAAGCGCTGCGCTTAGTCTTAGCCTCGCGAGGCAAAACCTTAGTCTCGATACCCTTAAGCATCTCACTAAAAACCTTGGTCTTGATTTCGGTGAACTCGACCTTATCAAGCAGCATCAGCTGATTGTGAGCCAACTTGTCGGTCAAAGCCATATATAAAGCCTGCTGCTTCATCTTCGTGTTGATCTTCTTTGTGAAATTGCGATTGTTCAACGGACCGAAGGTCACGCCGCCGCCGATCCAGATCGGTGAACGGGATGAACCGGCGCGAGCGCGTCCGGTGCCCTTCTGTTTCCATGGCTTCTTGCCGCCGCCGCGCACTTCAGCGCGACCTTTGGTGTGGGCCAAAACCTGTCGTTCGTTAGCCAGCTGGGTAACGACTGCCTGATGGACCAAGCCATCATTCAAAGCAACAGCGAAAATACGGTCATTCAATTCCTGCTCGCCAATTGCCTCGGCTTTTTGATTGTACAACTTAACTTTAGTCATAGTTATTTTTCGCTAGTTACTGGAGCCTCTGTTGGGGCAGCCGGAGCGGCGGCAACGAGGTTAAAAATTTTATCTTGCATGGCCTTGGCGATTTCCTCAGCCTTGGCGGTCTCAAGCTTGAATTCGGTCTCGATGAACTTGGCGACCTCTTCGGTCTTGAGTTCGGCAACTGCAACCTTGGTCAAGACAGGAACCAAATCAATGTTATATTGCCTTTCCAATTCGTTCAAAGCATCCATGATGGCTGGCTGTGAATATTTCTCACGTTCAGCTTCTGGTAAGTGATTGAACTTATCAATATAGCTATCTTCAAACTTCTCTTCAGCTTTCTTTTCAGTCTTTGGCTTAGGCTCTTCCTTTTTCTCTTCCGACTTCTCTTCAACCTTAGCCTCCTCTTTCACTTCGGCAGCTGGCTTCTCTTCGGCCTTTGTTTCAGCCTTAGTCTCGGTCTTCTCTTCTGCCTTGGTTTCTTCAACCTTCTCTTCAGCTTTGACCTCGGTCTTAGCTTCTTCCTGCTTCACCTCTTCGACCTTCTCTTCAGCTTTTGCTTCAGCTGCAGCCTTGGTCTTGAGGTCGCCGCGTCCGACGATGGTCAGAACGCCGTTGCGAGCGCCTGGCAAAGCGCCTTTGACCAGCATAGTGCCTTCTTCAAGGTCGATATCGATAATCTCTAAATTCGAAACGGTAACAGACTCACCGCCCATGCGGCCAGCCATGCGGGTGCCTTTGAAAACGTGCTGCGGCTCACCGGCGCCGATCGAGCCAGGCATACGGACCTGGTCTTTGGTACCATGAGTGGTCTTATGGCCGGCAAAACGATGGCGCTTGACGCCACCCTGGAAGCCCTTGCCCTTGCTGTCACCCTGGACCTTGACCATGTCGCCGACTTCGAAAGTGGCTGGGTCGATGGCCAAACCGCGAGTCAGAGCGGCAAACTCAGCCTTCTCGTTAGTGCGGATATCCAAACGATAACGGAATTCTTTCAAATAACGGAAATTGCCGACGCCCTTCATCTGCCCGAGCTGTGGCTTAGCGATATTCTTGGCGCGGCGTGAACCGAAACCAACGACAACAGCATCATAACCGTCGCGGTCTGATGTCTTGATCTGAACGATTGAACCTGGCTCGAGTTTTACCTTGGTAACGGGGATTGCGATCTCGTTACGCCAAACCTGGGTCATCTCAACTTTCTTGGCTAATGCGAATTTCATAATCTGTTGAATTCAATCCAGCAAAGCGGAACCATCGGCTCATTTGCCTGCCAGACCCCTTAAGGATCCAGAGAATTCGATAATATCTTTATAAAATAAAAAACTGCTTTGTTCATAAACAAACCAGTCTAAACAAATAATCGTTCTTAAGGCCCTCTTGAGCTCGAACTTTTATCCCGTGACTATGTAGCTTATTTATGAATGTTACTCCTGCAATTTCCAGAGTCGCTTTCTCACCTTTTCTTTTAGCTAACTTTAGATAAAAGAAGTGTAAAATTGCTTGTTGGAAACTTATATTTCTTTCGAACTATTAAATCTTACACGAAAACTAGCACTATGTCAAGGCTCTGCGACGGGCGTGTTGCCAGTGCCCAGAAGGGCCCGCAAGGACCAAGAAAAGCCGCCCTAACCGGCTTCAAATAACCACAAGATACATTGACAAATTTAACAAATTATGCTATATTATTAAGTATTTTAATCAACCGAACCGGAGGCTGCCATGTTGGCAAAACCTAAAAAACAAAAAAGCAACTTTTTAACCGACCTCGGCTTCCGAGAAGAATTTCAAAAAATTCAATTGGAGGCAACACGAAATCAGGGGAGATATCTCCTCAAAAACCCCACCCCTTTAACAGTCTCTGCACCGAAGGCAAAGATAAACATCTATGCCTGACGATCCCCCAGGCGCGCCGCTGATAACGGCGCGCTTCTTCTTGCCCTGAAAGCAAAAACACCCGGGTTAAGCCGGGTGTTTTTGTATGATATCTGAGTTCGGGTAAATAAAGCAGGTGACGATGGGTCGATCGTCATGAGTTCGTTACTGATTGTTTTGAGATCTTGGTGATGATTACTCATCAGTCCTCAGTGGCCCTTTCGAGCGATAGGACAATCTCGTTTTACATCTTAATCTCCACGTCGACGCCAGATGGCAAGCTCAACGAAGAAAGCGCCTCGATGGTCTGAGCAGACGGCTCGACGATATCCACGATGCGCTTATGGATGCGCATCTCGAACTGGTCGCGAGCATCCTTGTGCACGAAGGTGGAACGGTTAACCGTGTACTTCTTCTTCTCGGTCGGCAACGGGATCGGGCCGAAGACCTTGGCACCACTCCTTAAAGCTGTGTCGATTATGGTCTTGGTCGATTGGTCGATGATCTTATGATCAAAGGCCTTGATCTTGATCCGGATGCGCTGGGAGAATTCTTCCTTGCCGCCGGCAACCTTTTTCGCTTCGGTTTTTCCTTTTGCTTCGGTCATGAAATTGCTTAATTACTTACATAATAGATTAACCCTCGCCAATTTCTTGACGAGGGATGAATCTGCTATTTAAGAATCTTGGTTACGACACCAGCGCCGACGGTACGACCGCCTTCGCGGATAGCGAAACGCATCTTCTCTTCGAGTGCAACAGCAGTCAACAGCTTGACGGTGAAGCTGACGGTATCGCCAGGCATAACCATCTCAGTGCCGGCTGGCAGTTCGACCTCACCAGTAACGTCAGTGGTGCGGATATAGAACTGCGGCTTGTAGCCCTTGAAGAAAGGCTTGTGGCGTCCGCCTTCTTCCTTGGTCAAAATGACGACCTCGGCTTCGAATTCGGAGTGAGGAGTAACGGTGCCGGTCTTAGCCAATACCTGGCCGCGCTCGACTTCGTCCTTCTTGGTACCGCGCAAGAGCAAGCCAGCGTTATCGCCGGACATACCCTGGTCCAACTGCTTGTTGAACATTTCGATACCAGTAACGACGGTCTTGCGGGTCTCGCCCAAACCGACGATCTCGACTTCTTCGTTGACCTTGATGACACCGCGCTCGATACGGCCGGTGACAACAGTGCCGCGACCTTCGATGGAGAAGATGTCTTCGATAGGCATCAAGAAAGGCTTATCGGTATCGCGGATCGGTTCTGGGATATATTCGTCGCAAGCTTTGATCAGTTCCATGACCTTGTCGCCGTATTCGCCGGCAGGATTGTTCAAAGCCTGCAAAGCGGAACCGCGGATGATCGGAGTTGCGTCGCCTGGGAATTCATACTTCTTCAAGAGATCGCGGACTTCCTCTTCGACGAGGTCGATCAATTCCTTGTCCTCAACCATGTCGCACTTGTTCAAGAAGACGACGATGTAAGGCACGCCGACCTGGCGAGCCAAAAGGATGTGCTCGCGAGTCTGAGGCATAGGGCCATCAGTCGCAGCGACAACCAAGATAGCGCCGTCCATCTGAGCAGCACCGGTAATCATGTTCTTGACGTAGTCAGCATGACCAGGACAATCGACATGAGCGTAGTGGCGCTTCTCCGATTCGTATTCGACGTGGGCGGTTGCGATGGTGATACCGCGAGCTTTCTCTTCCGGAGCTGAGTCGATCTGGTCGACTGAGCGATCAGAAGCAGTCAAACCGCGGTCGCTCAGAACCCTGAGGATAGCTGCGGTAAGAGTGGTCTTGCCGTGGTCAACGTGGCCGATGGTGCCGATGTTGACATGCGGCTTTGTTCGTTCGAATTTCTCTGCCATATTATTTTTTCCTTTTTTTACACGGCCCACCAAACGAAAGAACGTGTGGAGGTTATTAGCCCAACTGATTATAGAGGCAACCAGCCGTTAGTTTAATTAGGTTATTTAATAAATGATTTAATAAGTGACTGTCTCGAGGTACTGGCGGTCTTCTTCGATCACTTCTTCGGCCGCATTCTTAACCTCGTCTTTGATGGCCCACTGGGAGCGCTTGGATTCGGGGGTCGCCGACTCATCACTCAGTGGCATATCTTCTTTAATACTAGCAAGAAAATCTACTGCGCTGTCGGTCGATTCAAGGGTCTCCTGTTCGCTTTTCCACAGCGCAATGTCGCGATTTATCTTATCAAGTAACTCCGCTTCTGTCAAGCCACGGACCTCGCTCCCAGAAACAGCTATTTTCTCATAATCCGTCAAGTTCATCAGCACGAAGGGGTTTTCGGCCTGCGGACTTTCGAAAACGATAATCCGGTCGCCGGTCTTCTTGCATAGTGCCAAGGCTTTTTCCAATTGGTTGGACATACGGGCTATGTGATTAATAGTTAAGGCTATTTCTTGTTCTTGCCGATGATTTCCTCAGCGACATTGTTCGGTACCTCGGTGTAATAGGCGAATTCCATGGAATAGCTGGCTCTTCCTTGGGTCATTGAGCGCAAGCTGGTGGAATAGCCGAACATGTTGGCCAAAGGCACCTTGGCGTGAATCACCTTGGCCTGACCCTGGTCAGCCATCTCTTCGATCTGGCCGCGCTTAGAGTTCAGATCGCCGATCACGTCGCCCATGAACTGTTCCGGGGTAACGACATCGACTTTCATCATCGGCTCAAGGATGACAGGCTTGGCCTTGCGGGCCGCCTCTTGGAATGCCATGGAACCGGCGATCTTAAAGGCAGCTTCGTTAGAGTCGACTTCGTGGTATGAACCGTCAAAAACGGTAGCTTTGATGTCGACCATCGGATAGCCGGCCAGAACGCCGCGGCCCAGAGCTTCTTTGACGCCCTTGCCGATCGGAGCGATATATTCACGCGGAATCGAACCGCCCTTAGTCTCATCATTGAATTCATAACCCTTGCCCTGCTCATTCGGCTCGATGCGGAGCCAGCAATGGCCGTATTGGCCGCGACCGCCGGACTGCTTGACATATTTGCCTTCAGCCTCGGCCTTGGTCTTGATGGTTTCGCGATAGGCAACCTGCGGTTGGCCGATATTGGCTTCGACGTTGAACTCGCGCCTCATACGATCGATAATGATGTCCAAGTGCAGCTCACCCATGCCGGCGATCAAAGTCTGATTAGTCTCTTCGTTCGAAGTGACGCGGAAAGTCGGATCTTCTTCGGCCAATTTGGACAAAGCGATACCCATCTTTTCCTGGTCGACTTTGGTCTTCGGCTCGACTGCGATCTGGATAACCGGCTCGGGAAAGGTGATTGATTCGAGCAAGACCGGATGTTCAGGGTCGCACAAAGTGTTGCCGGTAGTAGTTCCCTTCAAGCCGATAACAGCGGCGATTTCACCCGAGTAAACCTCTTTGACCTCTTCACGGCTATTGGCATGCATGCGGACGATGCGGCCGATGCGCTCGCGTTCGCCAGAGGAGACGTTCAAAACATATGAACCGGATGTCAAGACGCCTGAATAAACGCGGATGAAGCACAGTTTGCCGACAAAAGGATCGGTAGCTATCTTAAAGGCCAACGCTGAAAAATTCTCATCATCAGCAATGCGTACGGTAATCTGTTTGGTTTCGTCTTCAGGATCGGTAGCGATCATTGGCGGGATGTCTAACGGGTTAGGCAATAACTCAACGATCGAATCGAGCAAGAACTGGACGCCCTTATTCTTCAAAGCTGAGCCGCAAAGCACTGGCAGCAGCTTGTTGGCGATGACTGCCTTACGCAATTCAGCTTTCAAGACTGCCACTTCGATCTCTTCGCCAGCCAGATATTTCTCCATCAGCGTCTCGTTATTCTCGACGATCGCTTCAACCAGCTGAGCGCGGAAAGTCTCGACCTTCTCCTTCATGTCTTCAGGAATATCACGGACTTCGTGCTTGGTACCGAGTTCGTCGAGATAGAAGTGAGCTTCGCGTTCAAACAGATCGATAATACCTAAAAAATCCGCTTCAGCGCCGATTGGCAGCTGGATCGGAAAAGCGTTCTTGGTCAGGCGGGTATGGATAGACTCCAAATCCTTATAGAAATCGGCGCCGGTACGATCCATCTTGTTGATGAAGGCGATGCGCGGTACCTTGTACTTCTCAGCCTGGTGCCAGACGGTCTCGGATTGCGGCTCAACGCCGGCAACGCCGTCGAAAACCATGACGCCGCCGTCAAGGACACGCAAAGAGCGCTCTACCTCAACGGTAAAGTCCACGTGGCCCGGGGTGTCGATAATATTGATGCGATGGTTGTTCCAAAAACAAGTCGTAGCGGCGGAAGTAATGGTGATTCCGCGTTCTTGCTCCTGTTCCATCCAGTCCATGGTGGCCGCTCCCTCATGCACTTCGCCGATCTTGTGCTTCTTGCCGGTAAAGAACAGGATGCGTTCAGTCACGGTCGTCTTGCCGGCATCGATATGGGCGATAATGCCGATATTGCGGGTCTTTTCGAGTGAATATTCTCGGGGCATAATATAAGTTCAAGATTAAATGTGAAAATTCGAGTCTTAGCGCGCAAAATGGGCGAAGGCCTTGTTGGATTCGGCCTGGCGGTGGACATCGTCGCGCTTCTTGATAGCAGTGCCTTCGTTGCGGAAGGCGGCCATCAGCTCTTCGGCCAATTTCTCACCCATAGGCTTGCCGGTGCGTGCAGCGGCGGCAGCGATGATCCAACGATAGGCTAAGACGAAACGACGTTCGCCACGGACCTGGTGCGGAACCTGATAGTTGGCGCCGCCGACGCGCTTGCCGCGGACTTCGAGCAAAGGTGCGACATTCTTCAATGCTTTGTTGAAGACATGGCGCGGATCCTGGTTGGTCTTGTCCTTGATGATATCAAAAGCGGAGTAAACGACTTTCTGGGCAACGGTCTTCTTGCCATCCTTCATGATATAGTTGATGAACTTGGCGATGTCGATATCGTTATAGCGGATGTCGCCTTCGATCTTGCGTTTTGGTGCTGGTTTTCCTCTCATATATTTCTAATTACTTGCGATTATTTAGCGGCCGCCTTAGGTTTCTTAGCGCCGTAGCTGGAGCGGGACTGTCTGCGGTTGGCAACACCCTGGGTATCATAAACGCCGCGCACGATCTTGTAGCGGACGCCTGGCAGATCCTTGGTCTTGCCGCCCTTGATCAGAACGACCGAATGCTCCTGCAAGTTGTGGCCCATGCCGGGAATATAGCAGGTGACTTCCATGCCGTTAGACAGGCGGACACGAGCGATCTTACGCAAAGCCGAGTTAGGCTTTTTCGGAGTGGTAGTGGTAACCTTCAAGCAAACACCGCGCTTGAAAGCGGCACCGGCAGGCAGAATGGTGCGCTTGCGGTGCAGAGTGTCCAAAGTGGACTGCAGGGCTGGACTCTTACTCTTGGTCTTGGTCTTGATACGCCCTTTGCGAACTAATTGGTTGATTGTTGGCATAAATACAAAAATTTCTAATATTAGCTTCAAAAGCGCTCATCCCGCAAGCCTAGCCACAGGATTGATGATGAGTCAGGTCGGTCAGTCGAGTGCAGCACGACTCAACTTTCCGAAAAACTAAAATCCCCCAAAGAATTGGGGCATTTTTATTGCTTAAATAATGTAGCAGTTTTAAGAGGCTGTGTCAACAGCCGAAATGGGCGCTAAAGCCCGGTTATAAGGGAAAAAATCAAGGTCAAAGGGATTGTCAGCAGACTGAATACCCCGAGATAAGCAAGGACTAATATAATAAGGAACCCGTATGCGCTTAACTGATGGTAGCGCATCTGATTGCGATAAGACAGGAAAGGCAAGATTACCTTTGAACCGTCCAGCGGGGGCAGCGGAATCAAATTGAATATCATCAATGCCAAATTAACGAAACAAAGGATGATCGACATGACGAACATGGCGGCCAATGGCTGTCCTTGCATCAAGCCTAATACCGCATCGCCATCGCTCATCAAGACTCCAGAGGCTAAAGTTAGCTTCAATTGCTGTGCCAGAGGCAAAAACCTAGACAAAAGGCCGAAAAACAGGGCCAAGGCCAGATTGCTGCCCGGACCACCTAGGGCCACCTTCAAGTCGCCATATTTCTGGTCGCGCAGGTTATTGGGGTTGTAAGGAACAGGCTTTGCCCAAGCGATAAAGAACCCCGTTTTACTTAAAAGAAGTAACATTGGCAATAAAATAGATCCGACAGGGTCAAGATGCGGTATCGGGTTCAAAGTTAGACGGCCAGCGTCTTCGGCTGTATGATCGCCCAATTTCAGAGCCACCCAGCCATGAGCATACTCATGGACGATGGCCGAAAATATCAAGGCGACTATAAAAAATAGGGTGATTATCATAATTATGGTTTAATCAAAAAAATTATCCAGACTTTCATTCTACCAACTACCCTTGCCAAAAGCAAATGATTGTGATATTATAGGGTGTATTGTTTAATATAATCTTTAGATAGGAAATAGTATGGCAAAACGTTGTGATGCATGCGGACGCGGCGCTACCAAGGACGCTTCCCGATCCCACTCGAACATCAAGACAATCAAGCGCCAGCACATCAACCTGCAAAGCAAAAAGATTGCCGGCGAAAAGCTGAAAATCTGCACCAGCTGCATCAGGACCCTGGCAAAAATCACTGCAAAATAGATTGTTTTACCGAACCGCCCCACCCGTTGGGGTGGTTTTTTTATGGTCGAAGGTCATGAATTGCCGGCTACGCGAAAAACCTTCGGCTTTTTTATTCCCCCGATTAGCAGTATAATGGATGGTATTATGATCGAAAACCTAATCAACTCATTCTCTTCATTCATACAGAATATCGGCGACCTTAGCTACTGGATCGTCGGTCTGATTTTTTTCGCCGAATCGATCGTCTTCATCGGGCTGATAATCCCTGGTGCGGTCGTTGCCATCCTGATCGGAGCCTTGACCGCCCAAGGCGTCTTCCACTTAGGCGACATCATCGCCTTCGCGACCATAGGCTTCGTTCTGGGAGACTGCTTGAGCTATTATCTCGGCCAGCGCGGCGGCGGCATGTTCAGCGACGAGAATCGCTTGCTCAAAGAGGCCCACCTCGAGAAAGGCCAAGCCTTCTTCGACAAGCACGGCAACAAAAGCGTCTTTTTCGGACGCTTCATCGGCTTCCTCCGTCCGATGACCGCTTTTATCGCCGGCCTAGGCAAAATGTCGTTCCGACGCTTTCTTGTGCTAGACGCTCTCAGCGCGATCTCTTGGACCATAATCCATATCATGGTCGGCTATTTTTTCGGCCAAGCCTTGGGGTTGGTTAAGATTTGGCTCAACCGTCTTGAAGTCTTCACTCTGGTGGCGGCCATTCTTTTCGGACTGTTCTACCTGATCAAGTGGCTCTTCATCAGGAAGGGCGAGCAATTCTGGCTGGCCTTTAACGACCTGCTCAAGTCGCGTTACCACCGTTTGCAGCATCGGCCTCGTCTGGAAAAATTCTTGATATCACACCCCCAGCTCATCAGCTTCCTGCATCGCCGCCTCACCCGACAGAGATTCACCGGGTTTCCCTTGACCATCCTGGCCCTGATCGGCGGCTACACCGCCCTGCTTTTGGGCGGCCTAGTCGAAGATGTCATCTACTCTGACCCGATCACGCGCATCGACCAATGGCTCGAGACGATGCTGATCGCTTTCCGCCATCCTGTCCTGGTCGAGACGTTCCTGGTCATAACGGTCTTAGCCAAGTTCAGCATCATCATAATCTTCGCTTTGCTTTTGACGCTTTTCCTGTGGCGTTTGAACCAGAAACGCTTCTTATCCGGACTCTGGGTGTCGGTCGGCGGCGCTGCACTGTTCTCTTTCATCATCAAGATCACCATTGAACGCCCACGTCCCCTGGGCGGCGTCTATGAAGAAGCCAGCTTCTCTTTCCCCAGTGCCCACGCCGCCCTGTCGGTCTCATTTTACGGCTACCTGCTGTATTGGGCCTGGCGACGGTCGACCTGGTCACGCCGCGTTAACCTGACTTTCGGCTGGCTTATCCTGATATTCTTGATCGGCTTCAGCCGGTTATTCCTGGGAGTCCATTACTTGAGCGACGTCCTTGGCGGTTTCGTTCTGGGCTTGCTGTGGCTCCTGGTCGGCATCGGTTTAGCGGAATGGCATCTGCGGCGATCCGGTCCGACCGAATACTTCAAGCCCCTGGCCAAGCCGATGTGGCACTTCGGTTACTTCCTTGCTTCACTTGCCATCATCAGCTATACCATCGCCACCATATCCTATCTTTACGGCATAAATTTCAGCGCTATCGAAAAGCTGCCGCCGATCAAGAGCGCCGATGTCTTCCAGACGTTGTCCGACGCTTCTTTCCCCCGTTTCAGCGAAACTATCGATGGAACGATCGAGCAGCCGATGAACTTCCTGATCATCGCGCCCGCAGCCAGCGCCATCGATTCCAGCTTCGCCAGCCTTGGCTGGTACAAAGCCGATGAATTAGGCATCAAATCCCTGAAAAAGTCGCTCGGCTCCTGGGTCCGCCGGATCAACTACAGCAAGGCGCCGATAAATCCCAGCTTCTGGGGCGGCGAACCGAATGTGATCGCATATGAAAAACCCTTGGACGGCAAGAGAAGGCAATCCCGGCTCCAACTAAGGCTCTGGCAGACTAACATCGCTGATGCCGATGGGCAGCGAGTCTTCATCGGCGCTGTCAGCCAGGATACGGCCCGCCACTTTTGGCTCTTCGGCAAGCAGATCGAACCCGACATCGACACGGCCAGAGACTGGCTAAGAGCCGAGCTTGAGTACGCTGTTCCTGTTGCCGAGATCCGACCCATCGAGTGGATCAAGCCCTCGGTGCTGAGCCGGATCAAGACATTCCAGACTGATGGCCGCTTGATTTACGTGAAGTACGATGCCAAAACTCTACCCGAACAAAAATAACCAAGATATCAAAAAGCCGCCCTCTAAGGGCGGCTTTTTGATATCTTATCTGAAGAGCTTCCTGATTATTTCCATATTCTCCTTATCCGGGCCCATATTGTCCATGCCCGGAACTTCCAACAACCAATCCTTGCCATGCAGACGTTTGTCCGCAGCCAGATTCTTGAAGCCGTCCAAGCCGATATGCCCAGCGCCGATGTTTTCATGACGGTCATTGTGCGAGTCGAAGGGCGTCTTGGAATCATTGATGTGCAGGGCGACCAGATTATCCAAACCGATATGCTCATCGAAGTCATCGAACAGCTTCTTGACCTTGGGCTTAGAATACTCGTCGATGCCGCCTGCTTCGAAGATGTGGGCCGTGTCCAGGCAGACTTTCACTCTCGGCGAACCGACAGCCTTGATTATATCACCGACTTCAGAGAACTCGCGCCCGAGCTTGTGTCCGCCGCCGGCTGAATTCTCCATAATCAGCCAGGACTCTCCCGGTACGGCCTTGAGAACCGATTTCATCCCAGCGATAGTGAATTTCATCGCCTCTTCCTTGGTGCCTGACATGCTGGAGCCGAGATGGAAGATCAGGCCTCGCGCTTTGAGTTTGTCGGCAATCGCCAAGTGGTCAATCAAGCTCATGACCGACTGCTCCCTGTTGGCGTCCTTATCACTGCCCAGATTTACGAGATAGCTGGCGTGCAGATAGACGTTGCCGACTTTCGACAGCTTCTGGGCCTCGAAATATTTTTTCAAAACTGCTTCATCGGGCTGTTTGGCTCGCCACATCTTGGGCGAGCCGCCAAAAATCTGGACGCATTCGGCGCCGATCCTCTCAGCATTGATGAAGGCATTATACAGGCCGCCTGCCGCGGAGACATGAGCGCCGATGTTTGGTTTGTTTGCCATATGCAGGAAGGGGCGCTTGCGCGCCCCTTATGAGAAATTATTTTATTGCCAGGCCAGAGAGCATCTTCTCGAAATCGATGATCATCTTATCGATCTTCTTCTTGTCGGTCTCGACGATATTAAGCGAGGCGGTCATGACGTATTCGCTGCCGATAGGCTTGATATATTCGACCGTGCCGACATAATATTTCAGACTGCTCTTCTTATTATATAGGATCATCTTGCGGCGAACCATGCCCGAAAGCCCCTTGCTGAACTTGAAATTACCCTTGACCTCGCTGATAAGCTGGATGTCGCTCCTGACCTTGAGCATCTGCACCACATCTTCCAATTCTTTCTTGCTATTCTCAGTCAAGGCAGCCAAGGAAATATCTTCTTCTTCAGGATTGATTTTTCGCAAGGAGATTTCTCCGGAATACAGCTTGTTCTTCTTGTTGAAGAACTGGATTGGCTGATCTTTGGAATTCAGGACGTGAAGCTGCCAATCGCCGCCAGCCTTCATGATCAGGCGCGGCACACCGGCAAAACGGTGATCATAGCTGGCCAACGGACGGAACGGTTTGGCGCCGCCGCGCAGATTGAACGAGTTAATAATCGAATCGACGACCGCCTTGTCCTTGTTGTTCTTGCCATAATTATAATCGACGGTTACGACGTAATTGCTGGCCGCGAACAGATAGGTATTGCTTGTGCTATTGCCTTGGTAGCTGCGGCTATTGACTGTGAACTTCCTGCCGATAACTGTTTTGCCCCGTTTGACGTCGGCTTCCTTAATGGAATTGACATCGAGCAAATCCGTATCCAATCGCTGCTTGGCAATGATGCTCAGATCGGCGATCGATGGGACGAACGGCAACCTGGTCCAGACGACGCGCACCGCGCCGCCATCCTGGTCCTTTTCTTTGCGCACCATGACATCATCTTCTCCATTATAGAAGAACTTCCAGTCCTTGGGCTTCGAGAATTCGAATGGCGGATCCAAGCTGATATATTTGTTGCTGCTTAAGAGTATTTTTGACTTCCAGGCGAAATCGCCGGCCCGTTGCGACAACGGATTGTCTTTCGGCTTGTCGTTCTGATGAGACTGCAGCCAGCCGTAGAACGACGCGGTACTCATGATGTAGCCGATGCTCCCGACGAAATCAGAATACGTCTGAGTCGTGATACCGACTACGCGTCCAGCGCTATCGATGGCGGCGCCGCCGGAATTGCCGAAAGAAATCATGGCGTCAGTCTTCAGCCACTGGCGATCATATTTCGAGGTCTTTCCGGAGACGATGCCCTTGGTGATAGTAATGGTTTCGCTGCCGATGCCGGGATAGCCGACAGCGATAACCGTATCATTGATCGAAGTCTGATCGCTGGAGTTGATTTCAAGATAAGGGAAAGAGGTGATTTCGCTCATTTTGGGAGTAGGCTTCACCTGCAGCAAAGCGACATCAAGATCCCGATCCTTAGCCACGACCGATGCCGTATAGTTGCACTCGGGCTCGAGGTTGGTCTGCTTGGTGACGCAGACCTGATAACCCAATGGCTGATCCGAAAGGTCGATGCCTGATGACTCATCTTCATTTGTGACCACATGATAGTTGGTCAGCACCAGCCCGGTCGAATTAATGAAAAAGCCGGAACCGGAACCGATTTCGGTCATGGCGAAATCTTCGTTAAGATTGAAAACCTTGATCTTGACCGTGGCCGCGTAGGCCTTGGACTCTACCTGCGCAAAATTGGCTGGCGAGGTCGATGATGCGGCGGTAGTCGAAGCTACCTGGGCCTGTGCCGCGGTTTGCCAGCCAAGACCAGCCAAAATGATTGATGCCATCAGCACGATGCGGATGATTGCCCTTTCTCCTTGAAAAATCGAAGTCATAATGACTATATTTAGTTTGTAACTTTTTGCTCAGCCAGTTTTTCCAACCGGATTTCCCGATAGGACAAGAACAGAAATAGGCCCAGGAAGAGGAAAGTGTTCAGAGGCGCGACCCAGAACGGGAAATGCTTGCCCAAAGATTCCAAAATCATGATGCCGCCCAAGAAACCGATCGAATACATGGCGCCGTTCTTCAGGTAGGCGAATTTGGAAATCACATCGATGCCGCGGATGGTGAATTCCCGGACGATAACTGCGCCAATGCCGTTGCCGATCAGTATCAAAGGCACTGAAACCGTAAAGGCAAAAGCGCCGACTACGCCATCGATCGAGAACGAGGCGTCCAGAACTTCCAAATAAAGTATTTTCGACCAGGCGCTCATGCTGGAATCTATAAGCAGTTTCTTCTCCTGCTCTTCGGCATTCTTCTTGAATCCATCAGTTATAAAGAAGGCTGTTGCACCTATCGAAGCGGATAAAGCCAGAATCGGATTGATCTTGAGGGCCACCCAAGTGATGGTGGTCAAGGCGATAGAGGAGATGGCATAGAACCAAGCGCCGCGGCGATGAATGAAATGCTCGACCAAAAAGGCGTATTTCTTCTCTTCCAGGAAAAGCCAGGCCAAAAAGACTAAAAACAGATAGACCCCGCCGCCCAAAAGCAGGATAGGCTTGGATTTTTCAACATACTCCGTTATTTGCGGGTCGCCGGAGAAGGCGAAGGCGAAGACCTCGGTAACCGACAGGCTCGGGTTGACCATCCAGACGATCAGGAATGGCAGGACGCCGCGTACGACAAACACGGCGAGCAAAAGTCCCCAGACAAGGAAAATCTTGCGATATTTTTCCGGCAAGGTCTTCAGGACGTGGGCATTGACGATGGCATTGTCGATGCTGGAAATGACTTCGAAGACGACCAAGCCCAAAATGATGACAAAGAAACTGAAACTCATTTTTTTTATTTACTATTAGATAAAAGAATTATATCACTAAACCGGCAAAAAAAACAAAGCCGGCTAGCGGCCGGCTTTGGCGGTATTGTTTCGTTTTTGCGGCTTGGCCGCTTTCCTTTTAGCGGCCAATTGTCCGCAGGCGGCATCGATGCCTTGGCCGAAGCCGTGCCTTTGGACCACCGTGATGTGGCCGTCTTCAAGTATCTTCTTGAACTTATCGATACGTTCCTTGGTCGAGGGGTAGAACAATTCGGTTTCGTTGTAATTGATCAGGTTGACGAAGGCCAGCCAGCCGGACAGCAGTTTGACCAGCTGCTTGGCGTGTTCTGGCGCGTCATTGATATTCTTGATCATGACGTATTCGAACATGACGCGGCGATTGGTCGCCTCGATGTATTCGGCCAAGGCGGTCATGACCTGGGTCAAGGTATAGTTTTTGCTGATCGGCATGATCTGTCCCCGAAGCTCGTTATTAGGCGCGTGCAGCGACAAGGCCAGATTGACTTCAAGACCTTCGCGCGAAAGCTGCCGGATGCCCTTCGGAATGCCGGCCGTCGAGATCGACATGCGGCGGGCACCAAGATTGAAGCCGTCGAAACGGTTCAAAGTACGTATCGCCGACAGGACGTTATCATAATTCAAAAGCGGCTCGCCCATCCCCATGAATACCACATTGGTGACCTGCTTGCCTTGCTTCTTGAGCTGGCGCGCGAAATATAGCACCTGTTCGACGATCTCTTCAGCACTCAGATTGCGTTTATAACCCAAGCGGCCGGTCGCGCAGAAAAGGCAGCCCAAGGGGCAGCCGACCTGCGAGGAGACGCAGACCGTATGGCGGCCATCCTTGTGCTTCAAGAGCACGGTCTCGATCTTCAAATCATCCTCCAATGTGATTAGGGCCTTTTGGCTGCCGTCAGCGGAAACAGACTCCTCCACATCGATGGCAAGCGGACACTCCTCGGCCAACTGCTGGCGCAAAGCCGCTGGCAGAACCGTAGCCTCGGACCACTCAGACACCAAATCGACATAAATCGCCCGCTCAGCCTGCTGCCAGCGGTATTTCGGCTGATCAGCCAAAATCTCATTTAGTCTTTTTGTATTCATTTTCTTGTTTATGAAAAGGCGCGACGGCCGGTTTGTTTGTTAGGGTTTTCTTGTCGATAGCCGGCAAAGCCCGCCAACGCGAAGGCGTGCGATAAGAAGGGTTGCTTTTCCGGTTCCCGACCTTGCTTCTGGTTCCGGCTTTCATAGGTATTGACAAATCATTAGAAATGTAACTATACTGACAACTCAGCTCATTGTCAAGTGCGTCTTCGGACGCCTATTTTAAAAAGGAAACCACAACAAGGAGGATGTACATGAGTGTAACGATACTGATTATAGACAACGAGCCGTCCATCGTGCAGATTGCCAAAGATATCCTGGAGCGGGAGGGGTTCAATGTCCTGACCGCGTCCGGAGGCAAGCAAGGCACCGACATCTGGCTCAGCCACCGCAGCATCATTAACCTGGTAGTCGTAGACATGGAAATGCCCAATGTCGATGGTCCGGCCGTCATCTCTTCGATCCTGATGATCGAACCGAAGGCCAAGATCCTGGCCATGTCCGGCAACCCCGAAACTCGGGAAAGGTGTCAAGCCGGCCTCTACCTGGCCAAGCCGTTCAGGCCGCACGACTTGATCGCGGCCGTAAATTCTCTACTGAAGTAAGGTTTCCCCGAGGGACGCATCCGCGCCCCTCTTTTTTTTATTTCTTGGCCGGGTCTTCCTTCTTGAGGTCAAGGCGATCAAGCTTCATACCCTTGAAGCCGAAGTAGACCACGGCGGCGATGATAGCGAAATCGATCAAGCCGGCCAGGAATCGCCCATACATTATATTCCTGAACTTGAGCGTGACTAGTTCCTGTCCCGAACCGAACAGCAAGCCGATTGCTGGCTGGATGATGTCGTTGACCAAGGAGGTCACGACCTTGTTGATCGAGGTGCCGAGAATGAAACCGATAGCCAGACCGACAACTCCCTGCTCCCGGATGAATTGCACGAAACCGACCAACGGCTCCTTGATCATCTTATCTTTCAGTTCTTGCATAGTCTTATAAGTTATTGGGTTAATACCTATATTCTACCCCTGCCCTGCCGATTATTCAAGATTCAGCTGTAATTGGCAAAAAAAACATTCGATGATATAATGAACATACTAAACAAACATATGAAACAAGAATCTTTAAAGGAAATAATCGAGGGCCTGCGCCAAGATGAGGTCATGGAATCCCAGATGATCGGGCTCTACCTGACTTTGCTTGATGTCGGCATCGACGGTTGCCTGCCCGAAGACAAGCGTCCCGGCTTCCGCCAGGCTCTGACCCAGATCCAGCAGGAATCGATACGGCACAAAGAGGCCGTACAAGGATTAATCAAAAAATATGATGTCTAACCAACCCGACTTCAAACCCCGCACTTGCGATATGAATCTTGATGACGCCTTGTTTGACCTGAACCAGGCTTTGATTGCTGAAGAGCGCTCGCTCGATTCCTACCAATTTCTCGCCGAACTCTTGACCGATCAGGACGACCAGGACTTGTTGCGCGATATCGCCAGCGACGAAGAAAGGCACATCACCATGGTGAAAGCACTGATTGAAACCTTGAAACAATACTACAAAGAACCGGCTGCTAACGATTAACGCTGCGAGGCAGCGGACAAGGAGGTCAAGCCATGAATAAGCGGTTGATTTTCCCAGTGTGTTCGTGTATGGCCTTCGTCGGGCTCGGCGGTTTCGTAATGTTTCAAGGAGCCAAGCATGTTCTTTTCTTCAAGCTCCTCGAACAAGCGTTCACCGCTATCTTTAATTTCGCCATCTCTGCCTTCGCGCACGGCTAGCCCGTGCGTTTTGTTTTGGCAAAAAAAATGAGGGCACTCGTAGGTGCCCTCGTCGGGTTGCGAAAATTTAATTTCAGAATTGGAAGCTCTTGGGAACGACCGTAATGCCGTCAACGACAGCCAGGCCGCGTGCGGAGTCTTCTTCGGCGCTGAAGCCGATCATCGTTCCCGGAGGGATGCGCACGTTCTTGTCGACGATGCAGCGTTTGAGCCTGGATCCCGGACCGATGTTCACATTAGAGAAGATGACGCTCTCCATGACTTGAGAGGCTTCGACGCGGACGAACGGGCTCAGTACGGAACTGTAGATTTCCGACTTGTTGACGATGCAGCCGCCGCTGATGAGGTAGTTGTCGAGCCGGGAGCCCAGTCCGCCTTTGTGGGGCGGCGAGTTATCGGCCGGCGAACGCAAGGGCCACATCCTGTTGTACAGGTTGAAAACCGGATCGACGCTGCAGACATCCATGTTGGCAGCGTGGTACGAAGCGATCGTTCCGAGGTCGCGCCAGTAAGGCTCCTCCTGACCGGCGATCTTGTTGGTGTGGAAATCATAAGCATAGACAGCCAGGCCACGGTCGAGCATCATCGGAATGACATCTCTGCCGAAATCATGGCTTGATTCCTCGTTTTGAGCGTCTTCCTTCAACAGTTCGGTAAGGATGGGGATGTTCGCCAGATAGTTGCCCATCGAGGCGTAACACCAGCCCGGTTTGCCAGGAATCTCTTTGGGCACGGCCGGCTTCTCATCGAAGCCGATGATCCGGTCCTGCTCGTCGACGACAATGACGCCCAGTTGTCCGGCCGCTTGTTCGACCGGGGTCGGTATCGCCGCGATGGTGAAGTCTGCCTCTTTATGGCAGTGATACTCGTACATCTGGCTGACGTCGACGACAAAGATGTGGTCACCCGAGAATATGGCCGCTACTTCGAAACCGAAATCTTCCAGCATGTAGCTGTTCTGATATACGGCATCTGCGGTACCGGAATACCATCCTTGGCCGACCCGCATCTGAGCCGGCACCGGTTCGATAAAACGGTTGTGGATCGGGGCCGACGGATACAGGGCGGTGATGTGGCGGTACAGAGGCTGGGACTTAAACTGGATCAGGACTCTGATTTCGTTCAATCCGGAATTGACCAGCGAGTTCATGATGAAATCGATGATCCGATACTTGCCAGCTATCGGGACCGACGGTTTGGCTCTTTCGGCCGTCAAAGGCATCAGCCTTTCACCGCGACCGCCAGCCAACACCATCGCGATAACTCCCTGCATATCTACCAATCTCTTGATGCTATTTCCTCTCATAATACGCCCTCCTTTGGTGGGTGGTTTTTAGAATGAGCCTGCTTTACAGCGGAAAAATGACCATACCACTTTTAAATGCTTTTGTCAATATTAACAAAAAAAACAGGCCCTAAACCCGTTTTTTTTACATTTCCCTGTCGGGGTATGCGGAATCGAACCGCAGCTACATGACCCCCAGCCACGCGTACTGCCACTATACGATACCCCGAATCTTCATATGCAAAAAAGTTCCACCAAATGGCTGATCAAGAATTGGCTAAAGAGAGAAATAGGTTTTCGCGCCGTGCGGACAAGCCGCTCGAAGCGAAATTTGGTTCGTGACGGATTACTCGGATTCCTCTGAACAATCCGTCTCTCGCCAGTTCACCCTTGTGGGCCTATAGACCGAGCCTCAGCCCGGGACTAAAACGGCCTGCCAATGTCTTATAGTTTGATCCAAAACTTGCATCAGTCTTCGGTGGAACTTTTCTGGTAAGAACGTTGTTTCCTACACCTATATTGTAGCATTAAGCCGCCAAAAATCAAGATTAGGCGAGGATGCTCTGGCCGCTTTTTACCCCGAAATGCTGGGCCGCGCTTGCGCCTTGGACAACCAATTCAAGAAAGCGCGCTGACCCGAAACCGGAGCTGCCGATGATGATGGCCGGCTCGCCGTCAGGCACGTCCTTGAGCCGTTCATACCCTGGCAATTCTCCCCAGATAGTACTTACGCTGCTCCCTGCCTTAAACGAAACCTCTTGCGCCAGTAAACTGGTTTTGCAGTTGCCGAAATTATCCGCCCACCAGACAGCCGGTTCCGCCTGATCCAATTCGTCGAGAGAGACGGTTTCGCTCGGAACTGCACCGCCGGAAAGCAAGAAGGCCGCGACGCGGGGCAAGAACTCATAACTTCTGAACTGGCTCTTGGTAATCGGTTCGATCAGATCAGAATCCAGGACGCCTGCCTCGGCCAATTCCTTGAGCACGGTCGGGATATCCATCACCTCGATCGATCGGGCCAACCCGAGCTTGCGGACGAGTGACCAAGTCAGCCCGCTGATCGAGGCCACGACCAGGCTGTTGCCGATGCGAGCGTAAGCGAACGGCGTACCGTTGGGCCAGCGCTTGCCTCCGCCGTTGCGCGGCGCGACGTTGGCAATGATCGTACCGCCCGCCTCGCCATAAGCATCAAGCACGTCGATGATACAGCCTGCTGCCTCCAGGTCGTTAGCTACTCCGATGAATGCGGCCTCGTGGCCGATCAGGCTCTTGGCCCGGGCCAGTTGCCGGACTTTGGCATTGTCGTCACGGCAGTCGTTAATGATTGTCAGATTCATAATTTTTTCTTTAAAAAATAAATAATATATTATTGCGCCAGCCAAGCTTTTGGAACTCGATTTTTGCGCATATGTACCCATCTAAGCAAAAATCGAGTTCCAAAAGCTTGGCCATTCACAAGTGCCTCAAAAAAATTTAGAACAAAAAAACCGGACCGTTCTTCAGAAGAATGGCCCGGTTTGAAAAGCGAAAGCAAGCAAAAACCGGCGCCCTAAGGGCGCATCATCATTAAGCCTGGATTTGTCAGTAAGGTTTTTGTCATGGCGCTACTTTAGCAAAGCCTAAAAATAATTGCAAGAAAATCACTATTCCCTTTTGTCCGCCAGAATTTGAGCCTCGACAGTTTCAAGCGCTGACACAAGCGCCTTGCGGGCGACGGCAGCATACGGATTATAATACTGCATGTCCAAAAACAGCTGCCAGGTGTCATTGGCGACAGTCTCGTTGACCGCCAAGAGGCGCTCGAAGCCCATGGTGGTTATCTCCTGCTTTTCCAACTTCATCTCATCCAGGCCTCTGCCCAAAAAGTGGACCATGGCCAGACAATTCGCAGCTTGGCGGTCGTGCTCGTCGGCGGACGTTTCGATAATCTTCAACTCCAGCTTTCTGAACACTTCACGCACCTCCTCGACGGTCGACTCGGCGGCACGCAACGGGCACAAGACCACTTGCAAACCTTTGAGGCCGTTCTTGGCGCTATCAGGCCCGAACATGGGATGTGAACCGATAATCTCGACTCCGGCCGGAACATGTTTGAACAGCCATTCGCACGGCTTCACCTTGACCGAGCAGACGTCCATCACCAAGGCGTCAGGCTTAAGCTCGGAAGCGATGTCTTGCAAGGTCTGTTCCAGTGCGGAGATCGGCACGGCCGGTATCACCCAGTCCATCTCCCCGAGCTGCTGTTTGCCGATCAGCGGAAAGGCGCCGGAATGGCCGCTTTGGCTCATGATATGAACTTGTCCGTGATTCTTCAAAATGTCAGCTAAGAGCTCACCGAAACGCCCGAAGCCGATGATTGCTATTTTTTTCATTTATTTTATATAATTAAGTTCGCAGATTCGTCTATAAAATATAGATTATTGCTGCTCTCTTCGCCCCTTGCGGGGTCTTCAGAGAGCCGACTGCTCGCCCGCAGTCGTGGCGACGATAAACGTCGTAAAATTGAATTTCAGGTCCTGGATGCCTTCTTCCAGGATTTCCAGATCATACAGCTCGGCGCAGACGCGGTTGGCGATTACTGCCGTCGTGGCTGGCAGCCGCCCTTCTGCGATGTCGCGCGCCGCCTCGGCCGTGTCCTTGTACTCGACCAGCTCGACTTCCGGCCACTTGCGCTTGAGGTACATGCGGCACTGCTTCAGCGCCTGCTGATGCGAGGCGATGGCCGCGATATCCCCAGGGTTCAGGCCGCGGCGGGCCAAGAGATTGTGCCTGATATCGATCTCGAACATCTTCTTGATCTGGAACTGGTGTTTGGCCATGGCATACACCGCCTCAATGACGATGCCGCCATTAGAATTCTCTATCGGAAAAACCCCCTCATCGATTTCGCCCTTATCCAAGGCGGATAAGACGTTCTCGACGCTCACCAAATACTTCAATTCGTAATCCTTGATGCCTTCCTTCTGGCAATGGTAGTTAGCCGCTTCTTCGGAGAAGCTGCCGACCCCTCCCGAAACGCCGATAGTGATTTTTGACATATTCATTGTTCGATTAGATATGAGTTAGCAAAGATGACCGCGTACAAGTCCCTTAAGAATTGCGGGCTTAGGCTGGTGTCTTCCGCCAGCAAGGCTAACAGTTCCTGCTCGCGCTTCTCGTCGCGGACCGGTAAACCATTGGTCCGCTTGTAGCCGGCGATCTTTTCAACGACCCGGAAGCGTGCCTCCAGAGTCCTGATCAGCTGGCGGTCAAGTTCGTTGATTTCCTTGCGCCAGCCTTCCAGTCCATTGTTCATAATATTTTATACACGAATAATCTCCCTCTGCAATAGCATAACATATGTAAATCTATTTTGGATAATTGGAGCGGGGCTGAATGTTCAGCCCCGCCTGTGTTGCTTGCTCAGAAAACGCTCGCTCCGCCGACTGCGTTGCAGTCCTTGCATCTGAGACGTTCGCCTCGCAAATCACCGCTGATAACTTCTTCGGTTCCGATATGGGTGCCGTTGCACGCCGGACAGACGCCGTCTCCAGGCGACCAGCTGCGCCAGTTCTCGAACATCTTTTCCGGAACGGGCATCGCTGCGATGTGCGCAACCGGCGGCATCAATCCAGGGTTTGTTACGAAATAGGGACCTTTCATTTGCCGCCTCCTTGCTGGTCTTGTTGATCTTGCTCACGAATGATGAGTATCGCTTCGGCTTGCGCAGCCTTAGAACGATTGCCGCCAGCCAGACTAAGGGCCATAACCGTCCTTAACTGATCATTATCCAACCTTTCCATGGTTACCTCCCTGTCGTCGGTGCGAACACCGCGCCTGTTGCGCCGCAGCCAGTACACTGGAGCTGCGCGCCTGATTCGCTGAAAATCGTCCCGATATTTCCGCCGAAGCAATTCGGACATTCGTCCTCGTCCAGACCGCCACCATCAAGGCCGCAGCCCGGCACCCAGAACTGCAGCAATTCGTGGACATCACTTGAATAATCCGTGTAGCTTTGAACTGCCGCCTGCAAGATTGCCATACAATCCTCCTTTCATATCTATCCCGAAGTATTTTTTTAAAAAGAACGCCGATAAAACAAAAAGACCTCCGTTTCCGGAGGTCAGTTTGTTTTCCCTGTGATGAGCTTTAACTTTCTACTTAGTCAAAACACCACAAAAAACTGATCTCCGCCGGGAGCTCATAAAATAGAAGCTAAACCAGAAATTAGTTTTTTGTGCTGTCTTAATCATATGTGGATAACTATAGCATATTTTGAGAAATTTGCAAGTCTTTGGTTAAATTGAATTTAAAATTAGCCAAAATATCTATAACTGCCCCTTCAAGCTCAGATGACCGCGTCCAACCTCTCTAAGGCTAATCTTAGCTCTTCAGGCCGGATACAATACGACAGGCGCAAGTGGGTGTCATAAGCCTCGCCGAAGGCAGAGCCTGGAGTGGCGGCCACCTCAGCCTGCTCCAAAAAATAGGAGGCCAGACCGGTCGAATCGGCGATGCCCTTCTTGGCCATGATGGGCGCAAAATCAGGAAAAACGAAGATGCCGCCGGTCGATGGAGCATAGGGTATGCCGTGCTTGTCGAGCCAGGTATGAATCATATCCCGCTGTTCGGTAAAGTCAGCCAGCGGCTCCGTCTCGAGCGCCGTCATGGCGGCCGCATCGGCGATCGACGAAGCGCAACCGAGATAATTGTCCAGATAGCGCCCAACCACGACAGCCAAATCCTGGGGCATGATAGCGTAACCCAAGCGCCAGCCGGTCATGGCATAGGTCTTGGAAAAAGAGTTGATGATGATCGCCTGGTCGTCAAGCTGCCTGACCGTAAAATCCGGGTCGGCGCTGAAATTGTTATAGCACTCGTCGGAGATGATCGTCATGTTGCGCTCGCGGCAGAAGCTGACGATCTTTTCCAGCTCCGCCCGATCGTAGGCAACGCCTGTCGGATTGTTGGGTGAGTTAAGCAGGATGTGGGCGGCGTGGCCGCTGAGCTCAGCGTCCAGGTAGGCCTTTTCCAGAGCCGCCAAGGTCATCTTGAAGCCGTTCGGTTTCGTGTCGATCAAAACGACGCGGGCGCCGTTCGATTCAGCGATCTGGAAGAACGGCGGATAGACCGGTCCGGCCATGAAGATGATGTCCCCCTCGTCGATTACTGACCACATGATCGAGCCGAGAAACGGCTTAGCCCCGGAGGCCAGCGCCACCTGTTCGGGCGCAACATCATATTTTTTGGCCAGGGCTTGGCGCAAAGCCATAGAGCCTGACGCCGTATTGTAGCGGGTCTTGTTAGCTTTGATGGCGGCGATGCCAGCCTCTTTGATCGGCTCGGGCGTGTCCTGATACGGTTCGCCGACGCCCAAAGAGATTATCTTCTTGCCCAGCGCCTCTTGTTCCTTGACCTTGCGGAAAAAGACATACAGCGAAGATGAGACCAGGTGGGTCGAACGCTTGGAAAATTTCATATGTTATATTATCGATATTAGCTAAAAAGATGATATCACGGAATTATCAAAAAGCCCATACTTAGCGTATGGGCCTAATTGCATTGCATTAGCTGCAAATCAGTGTCAATGAAGACAGTCTCGAATGAACTCGGTTACCGATGCGTGGACATCGGGCAGCGTCTTTTGGTTGACGCTCAACGGCGTGCAGATCCTGGGCGTGGTGTTGGCGAGATGCTTGATGGTCAGAGGCTCTCCCAGCTCCCGTTCAACGCCTTCGTAGAAGCGCAGCGCTTTCTTGAGGAAATAATCGGAAAATTCCTGGCAGTAGACCTTGGGGATGCCGGTCCAGGCTTCCATGGTTTCGCGGTTGACGAAAGGCATGATGTAGGGGATGCAGAAGGCGGCCCCGTCATGTCCGTACAGCGGCAGGTTCTGTTCTCCCCAGGCGTGGCCGACGACACGGCCGCAGTTCGGAAGGAAGGGGAAGAAATCATGATCCGGCATCCAGTCGATGATGTTGTCCATCTGCTGCATCTGGATGATCTTGCCGTCGTAGACCTCGGTGATGTTCTCGATCGCTTTTGGGAAGGCGAAGCCGAGGATGATGGAATCGATCTTGGCGCCGGCCGCCCTGAACTTCTTGATGATGAAGGCCAGAGTGGTTCCGGTGAAGGATCCGTCCTCGATGATCACGATCGGATCGCCGCGGAACGATGCCATGAACTGCTTGATCTGCTCGTCGATGGTGGGGTAGCCCGGACGGGGTCCGAGTCCGATCTTCTGTCCGGTACAATCGAAAATCCGGTTGATCTGGAGGTTCTTGCCTTTGTGAAGCTCGGTGAATTCCGAACAGGTACTGAGCAGCGTCGCTCCCCTGACAGCGGAATGGGCCTTGACCGCGCTCGAGAACACTTCGTCTCCGAGCTGATCCATGTCGACGAAGAAGATGTTCGCTCCGGGAAAATACCGGCTGACGAACTTCTCGACTTCGCAACGCGATTCCTCGCAGAAAGCCTTGTCTCCATCCGAGACGGTGAGGCCGAGGCTGGTCTTGAGGATCCTGATTTTCTTCAACAGGCTCGAGGTGATGATGTAGGACTTCGCATTTCCGCTGCCGTTCGCTTGGGCCAGTGTCTTCATGATTCGCTCCTTTCGTTTTTATTTTGCCAAAATTAGCAAAATATTTGGTGTATTGTAATGTTCAGCCATTCTGAATAACATTAGGCCAATTCGAATGCGCTGTCAAGAATTTTTTTCTCCTGAGCTCCTGTTCGACCTTTGAAATTGCCCGAAACCGAAAATTGGACAAACTGCAGCGAAATGTTCTACTATTTAGAGGCTAATGAATAACAAGCTTATGAAAAATAGAAAACTCCAAATCGGCGTCATGGGTTCGGCGGCCGACCTGAATTACTCCGAGAAGCTCGAGGCTATCGCCATGAGGATCGGCGAGGACGTGGCCAAAAGCGGCAACATCCTGGTTTATGGTGCCGAGAAGGATTATGATTCCCTCTCGACGGCTGCAGCCAGGGGGGCCAAGAAACATGACGGCCTGACTGTCGGTGTCACTTATGGCAAAGGCAAGGACATCTGGGACGAAGCCGGCGATACCGACGTCATAATCTCCAGCGGTCTCGAAAGGGGCGGCGGCCGCGAATTCGTCCTGGTCAATTCCTGCGACGGCATCATCGCCGTTTCCGGCGGCTCCGGCACTATGACCGAGATGCTGATCGCCTATCAGCTCGACATACCGATCGTAGTGATCGAAGGCACCGGCGGCTGGGCAGACAAGATGGCCGGGCAGTTCTTCGATGACCGGAAGAGGCTTAAAGCCGAAGCAGCCAACGAGACTGAGGCAGTAGAAAAGATAATCGATCTCATCAGAGAAAAAAACAGCCGCTAAATGCGGCTATTTTTTTCTCATCTTGTAACAGCTGATTCCCTCTTCAATATATTGGTTGACGAGTAGGGGGTAGAATTCTTCGCTCCCCATCTTCGCCAGTTCGAAATCTTTCAAGACTGACCCCTGCCCTTCAAAAGGCTCTCCGGCGGGCAAATGGCCATAGACTTCATAAACATCCTTCGTTTCGCTATCGACGGCTTCAGACCTAGCCAAGCCAGAGAAAAACTTCTCGCACACTGCCACTGCCTCGGCCACGACCTTACTCCTATCCTTGCCCAGCATGCCGAACTCCAGCTCTATCGCATTCTCGAGAAGGCTGGCCATCGGCCCTTTCGGTTCCGGCCACAACAGCACGGTCCTGAGGTCGATCATTTCTAAAGGAAACTCTTTCGGCAATTCTTCGCGTGGAGCGATAATGAAATTATCCGAGCCGCATCTCGCCTCGTGCAGATCGATGACATACCGATAGCTTCGGGCGGCGTCCAGATTCTTGCAGGCAAGGACATCCTCTAGCAGCTTAGATCCGATATCCCCCGGATAGGCGCGATTAAGGTCACGCTCGATGAAGCGCCGGCCGGCAGCCAGGGCGAAAGGATTGCCGATCGCCAGATCGAACTGTCCTGACAGTCCTTTGCGCATCAGCTCGCTAGCCACCTCCAACCCGATCTTCTCATCTCCGTGAGTGGCGGCGATAATCAATGTTTTGTTTTTTTTATTGCTTTCCATAATTTATATGAGAATGGGTAGGCCGAGGCCTACCCATTTGATATGCATTAAATTGCAAGATGCCAATACGTCCTGGTCGGGTACTTCGCATCGCGCACCGGGATTTCGACGAAGCCGAGCTTGGCGTAAAGCGCCCTGGCAGCGAAGGCCTTTTCGTCGGTCCGCAAAACCAAGGAACGTGCTCCGCTGATCGCGGCATGGTCGATGAGAGCTCTCGTCAACCGCTTGCCTACGCCGTGGCCGCGGCAACCGGCATCGACTCCCAGCTCATCGACATAGAACGTCGTTTCGGTGAACTTTCCCGAGGAAGTGAAATAGTCGGACCCTGAAATCTCGTCCAGATAATTGTCCGGCGCCATGTAGCCCCAAGTGAAGCCGGCCACTCTGTCCGTGCCGATAACGGCGATCAGGCAGTCACCGGCTTCTTTCGCTGAATCCCGGATTATATCCTGCTTCACTTCCTGAGGTTTCCAGAAATCTTCGTTCCAAGGCGGCTCCCTCCAGATGCCGCAATACAGGTTAGCGCATTTATCAAGAATCGTGTTGTCCACTTGATTTCCTGCCAAACTGAGAATCTCCAATTTTTGCTCCATCTTCCCCTTCCTCCTTTTCTAAAGTGCGAATTTTTTATAAGATAACATTTACTGGGTATTTGTCAACCTCTCGGGGCATTGAACGGTCTAGGGCAGCCAGCTTGACAGCGAGGCCTATATCTGCCAAGATTAAATGATTTACAAGCTTTATTTTTGTAAAGGATCTTTTCAAAACCCCAAGCAGACTGACAGTCAGACAAACGAAAGGAGGTGGGCCATGCATATCGTAGTCAGCGGCAAAGAAGATTATTCCCGAGCGATCCGCAAATTCATGTCAGACAACGGCTTGCACAAGATTGTCGCCTTTTCCGGCGGCGCAGACGCGGAAATAGCAGGATTGTCCCAGGATGACCCCTTGCAGAAACAGTACCAGGAACTCGCCAGCCGGATGGAGGAGCGGATTATCGGCGAAGCCATGATGAAGCTGCAGAATTTCCAGATTGCTATCCTGACCGGCGGAACCAAATGGGGCGTACCCAAGACGGCGACGCTCAAAGCGAAGGAACTCGGTCTCAAGACGATCGGGATATACCCGCTCGTCGGCCGCAAACACGCGTTGCCGCTCGAATTTCTCGATATCTCCATCTGCGTTGAGCCGCTGGTCGGCGAAAGCCGTTGGGGTGACGAGAGTCCGATGTTCACGAGCCTGCTCGACGGCGTCATAGTCTATGGCGGAGGTGCAGGCACGCTGATCGAATCCGCCCACATCCTCAAGACCAACGAGGCGATCATCAAGAGCGGCGAAACGGTCAAGTACATCATCCCCATAGCAGGCACCGGCGGCGTTGCCGACGGTTTGCCCTTCGTCTGGGGTAAAGCTGAAGTACGTTCCCGTTGCATGCCGTTCGGCAAAGTTTCTACCGGCTATGCTGCCGCCGACCTGATGCGCGAAAAGCTGAACCTCGACGACTACCCTAAACTGTAGTTAACAACAAACCACATAGGAGAAAAAGCATGAAAACATCCGAAGTAAAAATCGTCAGGCCGCAAGCGATCAGCGGCTTCCCCGAGTGGCTCCCCAGCGTCAAGATCCTGGAAAACAGGCTGCTTGACATCATCCGGGCCAGCTACGAGAAGTTCGGCTTCGTACCGATCGAAACCCCTGCCATCGAAAGGGCTGAGACCCTGACCTCGAAGGGCGGGGACGAGAAGGAAATTTACGCCTTAAGCCGTCTCTCGGCCGAAGAGGGTGAATCTCCCGAAACCGGTTTTGCCCTGCATTTCGATCTTACCGTCCCGCTGGCCCGCTACGTCGCCCAGCACTACAACGAACTGGCCTTCCCTTTCCGCCGCTACCAGATCCAGAAGGTCTGGCGCGGCGAACGTCCGCAATCCGGCCGTTTCCGGGAATTCTACCAGTGCGACATCGACGTTATCGGCGACGGTGAACTGAGCCTCATGACTGATGCGGAAATCCCCAGCATCATCTACCAGGTTTTCCGCGAGGTCAACATCGGCAAGTTCGCCATCCGCCTGAACAACCGCAAGGTCCTCCAAGGCCTTTGCCAGCACTACGGCATCTCGGACGACAAGATCGCAGCCGTACTCACCCTCATCGACAAGATGGAGAAGATCGGCACCGGACGAGTCGTCAGCGGCATCGAGGATGTTACGGGCATGGCGCCTGAACGCATCAGCGAGCTGATGAGCGTCATCTCTTCCGACTGCGGCAACGACGAGCTCTTGGACCGGCTGGAACGGATGGAAACCAACGCGCTTTTTCTCGAAGGTGTCACCGAGCTGCGCAGCGTCTACGAGAACGTCAAACGCTTCGGCGTACCCGATGACTACTTGGTCATCGACCTGCGCATCGCTCGCGGACTCGGCTACTACACCGGCACCGTTTATGAGACGGTACTCAAGGACCACCCGGGAATCGGCAGCATCTGCTCCGGCGGACGCTACGAAAACCTGGCCAGCCACTTCACCGACAAGAAGCTCCCTGGCGTCGGCATCTCGATCGGCCTGACCAGGCTGCTCGACCGCTTGCTGAAGGCTGATATCCTTACTGCCGGACCGGCGACCGTCGCCAAGGTGCTCGTCACCACGATGGACCAGGACAGGATAGCAGATTACCTGGAGCTCGCTACCGCGCTCCGCCAAGAAGGCATCAACACTGAAATCTTCCTCGAACCGCTCTCCCTCAAAGCGCAGATGAAATACGCCAACAAGAAGAAATTCCAGTACGTCATCATCGCTGGCGAGACCGAATTCGCAGAGAAGAACCTGACTGTCAAGAACCTCGAAACCGGCGAACAGCAAACCCTGACGCAGGAAGCTGTCATCGCCTTGCTCAAGTCGTAAAACCGCACATAGCCCTGAGGAGGTGCGCCATGGCAAGGATTCTGATCCGCCACAACGACGACCCTGATGAGATGGAAGCGACCGCCAGAAGCATTTTCGGCGAATCGGCCTCCCTGTCTTCAGTAGACGGCAACCACGGTGAAATCGAGCTTTATGTGGAAAGGGACAACCTTACTCCGCACGCGCTCGCCGATTTCGAACGCATGGAATTCGTCATCAGCGCCGAAATGGCCTGATTCCGCACAACTGTTCTGAACTGACAAGGCACTCGCAAGGGTGCCTTTTTTTACGCTTGAACAAACTTTCATTTCCTGCTAGCATATAGTCATATGTCAATGTCCTATTTCCGACAGCTGAATAATGATAATAATAACGGCAATAATGATTGCCGTCGGTTTTGGTTTGAGCGAAGCTGAATAGCGGACGCCTCGAAGCAAAACCGGCTCAAAACGAGTCGGTTTTTTTGTGGTCAATGGACATGAATTCCCGACCATATGAAAACACTTCAGCTTTTTATATAATAATGCCTTAAAATAAATCCATGGAATCAACGGAAGGAAAAAAATTCAAGGTGGCGGTTCTGGGCGGCGGAATCTCCGGCGCAGCTACCTTCTACACCCTAGCCAAGTACACCGACGTCGGCTCGATCTGCTTGGTTGAAAAATGTCCGCAGCTCGGGCAGATCAATTCCCGCGGCAGCAACAACAGCCAGACCCTCCACTTCGGCGATATCGAGACCAATTACTCTTTGGAAAAAGCCCGCGTCACTAAAGCCGCTTCGGAAATGGTCGTGGCCTATCTTCTGTCTTTGGGAAATGACGGCCGCGGCATCTATGAGGTGTCGCAAAAGATGGCTTTGGCAGTAGGTGAAAAGGAGGTGGCCGCTTTGGCTGAGCGCCACGAGCGCTTCAAAGAGCTGTTCCCCGATTCCCGCCTGATCGGCCGTGAAGAAATCGCCAAGCTTGAACCGGAAATCGTCAACGGACGCAAAGCCGATGAAACTCTTGCCGCCTGCTATACCGACAAGGGCTACACGGTCGATTTCGGCAAATTGGCCGAATCACTTGTTAATGAAGGCTGCAAAGCCGGCCAGATGACCGAACTTTTCTTAGGCGCCAAGGTAACCAACATCAAAAAAACCCCCAGCGGCTATGTCATTACAACGGACAAGGCGCGCATCGAAGCCGAGGCTGTCGTGGTCGCTATGTGCTCGCACAGCCTGATGTTCGCTAAGTCGCTCGGATACGGCCGTGAATTCGCCATCTTGCCCGTCGGCGGCAATTTTTACACCTCCAACCGGCAGACCCTCAAGGGCAAGGTCTACACCATGCAATCAGGTAAGCTGCCCTTCGCCGCCGTGCACGGCGACCCGAATCTTGGCGACTCCGTCCATACCCGTTTCGGCCCGACGGCCAACATTATGCCTTTCCTCGAGCGTAACAGCCTCAGAACCTTCACCGACTTCCTGAGCTCGTCTGCTGACAGCTACTCTTCGCTGCGCGCTTTGCTCAAGGTCGTCTTCGAGCCGACCCTCTTCACTTTTCTTTGCCGCAGCCTCGTCTATGAATTGCCCTATTTCGGGCCGCGCGCTTTCGCCAAGCTGGCCAAAAAAATAATTCCCGGCCTGACTTATGCCGACTTCAAAAACGGGAAAACCAAGGCTGGAATCAGGCCGCAGCTTATCGATATCCAGAACCGGAAACTGATGATGGGCGAAATCGGGATAACCGGAGAAAACATCATCTTCAACATTACGCCGTCACCCGGCGCCACCTCCTGCCTCAAGAACGCGGCCAAGAATGTCGAACAGATCATCGGCTTTTTCGATGGCAGCCATAAATTCGATAAAGCAAGACTGGAAACGGATTTGTCGCTATCCAAAAACTAACAGGTTTATTTGCATAAAAAATATTTAATATTAAACAAAAAAAAGCACTTACCCTTGACGAGACCCCATTTTTGTGCTATCATTCCGTTATGATTTTATCAACCAAAATTCTAACTTTCGCCGCAGGACGCATGGACGGTAATAATAACCGGCTGAAGGTTTTGGTTGTGTAGATATATTTCACAGTTTCAGATAACCAAAACCGATTCGCTAACGAGTCGGTTTTTGCTTTTGAAACGCCCGTTCCTTACAATTCATGCTCACTTTGGGCAGAAAGGAGAAAGTCGTAACACCCATCAGCGGCCCTAACCCGCAGCAAATTCCCCCAGGAGGATAATATGAAAAGAACCCTGTTCGACCATGACAACACCCCGATCCTTGCCCCGATGCCCGGCGATAATCTTTCTTTACCGATTACCGGCCCCTATTCCGACCGTGCCTTGGCATTGTCCAGTCCCCAGGATGTGGTAATGCTGCATCCCGAAGATTACCCGCACGCCCAGTGGATGATCCGCCACCAGCAACGGGTCGGACTCAAACCGGCCACCCTGATTCTGAGAAAGATGGCCTACAACATGGTCACTAACTTCCCGGAATACAGACTGTCCACCTTCATCTTCAACGATGATGCTCACCGCGCCCGTCCTGACAAAGAGCGGCTGGCCATCACCAAAAGCATGGATTCGAAGAACGACTTCATCCAGCTGTGCGAAGCGCTCTGCATCCCGGTGGCCAAAACCTGGCGTTACGACTCGAAGAACCAGCTGACCGACCTCGGACACCTGGAGTTCCCCTGCTTCATGAAGATTTCGACCAGCCTGGCTGGCAGGGGCGTCTTCCGCTGCGAAGACAAGCAGCAGCTGACCGCCTGCCTGGATAAGATTTCTCCGGAAATCAAATTCCAAATCCAGGAAGACATGGTATCGAAACACCGTGCCATCACCTTCCTTAATCTGCAGTATTACGAAGAAGACGGACGAGCCATGCCGCTGCTCCTGACCGACCAGGTCCTCGACGGCAATGTGCATGTCGGCAACCGCCATTCAACCGAAATCGCCGCCAAATATGCCAAGGCCTGGGAAACAACCCACCCGCTGGCCCATTACGCCGCGAAGTTCGGCATCAAAGGCATCTTCGCCTACGACGTCGCCGTCTGCCAGGATGAGAACAGCAACATCTACTACCTGCCGGTCGAATGCAACCCCCGGCCGAACGGTTCGAGCTACGCTACCGCCGTCGCCGACAAACTGCTCGGCAAGAACACCCCCTGGACATCGAAATCGGTTAAGACCCGGCACCGTTCGCTTAATGACATCGACCTGGGAGACCTGGAATTCTCCGCTAAGCGCGGCAACGGAGTGGTCGTCCACATCGGCTCGACCATCGGCCAAGGCAAACTTGGCGTTACCTTTCTCGGTCCTCCCCCGGTCCAACGTGAGCTTGAAACCAAACTAACTGCACTTCTGCAGTAATCGTCCTTTCCCGGGCAGCCCCAGCGCTGCCCTTTTTTTATCTTAAAATTCAGCTATAATGACCTTATATGAAAAACTTCAAAGAACCATGCCAGGAACTTTTTTTATCCCTGGTGGCGATCGACAGTCCGGCCGGCCATGAACAGGCGGTCAGCGATTTCATTACCAAGAAGCTGAAAAGTTTTGGCATTACCGCCAAAACTGATGCTTACGGCAACATCATCGCCAAAATCCCTGGACAAGGAGCCCCCCTGATGCTTTGCGCCCACATGGACACCGTCGAGCCAGGGCGAGGCATCGAAGCTAAAATCAAAGGTGACCTCATCACCAGTCTCGGAGACAATATCCTGGGGGCCGACGACAAGGCCGGCATCGCGGAAATCATGGCGGCCGTGGAATATCTGACCAGGAACAAGGTGACTCACCGCCCCCTGGAAATCGTCTTTACCCGCGAAGAGGAAATCGGATCTTATGGCGCCAAGAACCTTGATTATAAGTCGCTCAAGGCCAAGGAAGCCTTGGTGCTTGACCGCAGCGGAGGCGCCACGATTATCGTCATAGCTGCGCCCTTCATTACCGATCTCGTTATCGATATCCAGGGTAAAGCGGCTCATGCCGGCCACCCGGAAAAAGGTATCGATGCCATCAAGATTGCCGCTTTGGCCATCGGCCAAGCACGCCTAGGGCGGATTGATGAGGAAACGACCGCTAACATCGGCGTGATCCGCGGTGGTGAAATCCGCAATGGCGTGCCGGAGCGAGTTTCTATCCTCGCCGAAGTCCGGAGCCACGTCAGATCCAAGATGAATAAAGAAGTGAACTCTATCAAGAAAATATTTGAAAAAGAAGCCAAGCGCGGCCAGGCCAAGATCAGTATCAAGGCTACTGTCGAGTGCGACGGATATAAATACCCTCTAAGCGATCCCCTAGTCAAAAGCCTGGGTCAGCTTTGGCAGAGTCTTGGCGAGGTCCCGTCTTTTGAAAAGGTCGGTGGCGCCAGCGATGCCAACGAACTGGTCAAGCACGGCATCAAGGCTGTCACAATCGGTTACGGCGGCATGGACCCGCATACCTCGAGGGAAAGCATCCGTGTGAGCGACATGGCCAAGATAACTGACTTGCTGGTCAGATTCGTATTGAAATAAGCAGCTTCGGATAAAAAATACGGGCGGCTAACTGTGAAGTTAGCCGCCCGTTTCGATTGCAGGCGTTTTTCCGCCTATTCGGGCGAGTTCATTACGGTTACAGGCACGGCGTTCCTGGAATGCTGCCGGTTCAGGGCATTGATGAAGGCTTTAGCCGAAGCTTCGATGATATCGGTCGAGGAGCCGCGTCCAGTGATGGCGCGGCCATCGCCGTTGACGATCTTGACCGTCACCTCGCCCTGGGCATCAGTGCCTTTGGTGATGGAACCGACGTTGTAGTCGAGCAGGCTGACCTTGGTTTTGGCCAGCTTCTTGATGGCCTTAAGGGTGGCGTCGACCGGACCATCGCCCAATTCGGCTGTCCTGACGACTTCGCCGTCGATTTCCATCTGGACTGTAGCCGTCGCGACCTGGAACGAGCCGCAAGTGACCGTGATGTGGCCGAGCTTGTATTTCTCGTCAGACCGGAAGACTTCTTCCGTTACCAGCGCGTCGAGATCCTCGTCGAATACCTCCTTCTTGAGATCGGCCAGAGTCTTGAACTTGGCAAAAGCCTTGTTCAGGTTCTCTTCGGACAGATCATAGCCGAGCTCAATCAGCCGCTTCTTGAAAGCGTGACGGCCGGAATGTTTGCCCAGGACCAAGGCGTTGGCCTTGAGCCCGACCGACTCGGGAGTCATGATCTCGTAGGTCGATTCATGCATCAGCATGCCGTGCTGATGGATCCCGCTTTCGTGGGCGAAGGCGTTGGCGCCAACAACCGCCTTGTTAGGTTGGACGTTGATGCCGGTGATGGTGGTCAGCAGACGGCTGGAGGAAGTGATCTGCGTGGTGTCGACCTGGCAGACGTAAGGCAGTATATCATGCCGCGTCCGGAGCGCCATGACGAATTCCTCGAGCGAGCAGTTGCCTGCGCGCTCGCCGATGCCGTTGATGGTACACTCGACCTGCCTGGCTCCGGCCATGACAGCCGCAATGGAGTTGGCGACCGACAGTCCCAAGTCGTTGTGGCAGTGGACCGAGATGACGGCCTGGCTGATGTTCGGCACATTGTCATTCAGGTACTTGATGATGTTGTAATACTCGAACGGGATGGTGTAGCCGACCGTATCAGGGATGTTGACGGTCGTGGCGCCGGCTGCGATTACCGCTTCGACCACCTGGGCCAGGAACGGCAATTTGGTGCGGACTGCGTCCTCACAGGAAAATTCGACATTCGGGGTGTACGACTTGGCGCGCGTGACGGCTTTGATTGCCGCCTCCAGGACCGCCTGCGGCTCCATCTTCAGCTTGTAGTGCATGTGGATGTCGGAAGTGGCGATGAAGGTGTGGATACGGCCTTTTTCGCCGGCAGGCTTCAAAGCCTCCCAAGCGCGGTCGATGTCCTTGTCGCTTGATCGGCACAAGCCGGCGATCTGCGGACCCTTGATCGACTGGGCGATGCGCCTGACCGCTTCGAAGTCGCCTTCGGATGCGATCGGGAACCCTGCTTCGATGACGTCGACGTTCAGCTTCTGGAGCTGCTTGGCGACCCGGAGCTTCTCTTCGATGTTCATCGAGTTGCCCGGTGACTGCTCGCCGTCGCGAAGGGTGGTGTCGAAAATGATGATCTGCGGCTTATCCTGCTTCTCTGTCGTGGTCATGTCTGCCTCCTTGGCATGGGTTGATGCTGCGTTAAAATCGACTGTGTACCGCTGCTGGAATCCATCTCCTTTCATTTATACGTAATGTGACTTGCTCGATTGTAATGGGCAAAATAAAGACCACCGTTTTTGCGGTGGCCTTTTGCTGCTTGATCGGATTTTACGGATCAAACGACAAAAGACCATCTCAAAAGAAGGAGTGAAAGCGAGAGCGGAAGATATTTTTTTTCGTTGACTCTCTTCATGCTTTTCAAAGGTTATATATCAATGCTTTTTTGATGTAAGGGGGCCCGTCGTTTTTCACGACGGGCCGGTTGTTATTCGACATCCGATACGAAGTCAACTTTCCCTCCGAGACTGGCAGCGATCACACTGAGCGCGGCGTTGTTGTTGTCTCGCAAAGGCAGCGAGGGCATGCCGGGAATTATCATCCGGCTGTGTCCTGGCAAGGTTGTCAACTGGCTGTTGCCGATTTTCTGCACGCGAACGAAGTCGCTTGTCTCATCTGCTGTCTTAGTCATAAGACCTCCCTCTGCAACCGCAGTTGGTGACAGGATCAGAGTCCGGGGCAGCTGCCACAGATGACCGAGTTTTCCGACATGCTGCAGTTGACGCCGCCCCTGATGAGAACAGACACGCTCTCGGGGTTGCGGCCAACCAAGGCGCCGACCTTTTCACAGGCCAGATCGCAGCACTCAGTGATCATATTCTTGGGGGCTCCCCAAGTGGTGACGCCTTGAGGCGTGCGGACGATGACAACTCCTTCTCCTTCCTTGAGACGATCGAAAATATCCCGATCGTCTTTATAAACATCTCCTGGTGCCATGCGCATCTCCTTCACTGGAATAGTAGCCGAAGCTAAAGTTTGGATTGGGCGGAGGGGTTGCCTCCGCCCATGTTAATGCCCATTCATACGCTGGCGACGGACCACCTTCCGAGGGTTACCCGGCGGGATTTAAATCCTGGCCTGTTATGCCCTGCTAGCGCAGAACGGACAAAGCGATTATGCTCTCAGCGGCTGACGGATACAGCCATAGTTTCCGTGCATCGGAGTCGGCGATTCGGTCGCCAATTCCTTGGTCGGATCGATCATCATGCCGATCTCGATCGGTTCTACGGTGAACTTTTTGCAGCCGCACTGCGGACAGCTTTTCGCTGTCGGAGAAACATCGTGGAGGTTTGAGCAGTAACGCCTGTACCCCAAAATCTCTCCGCTGGCTTTCATCAGCTCAGTTACCTGTTTGCCTACGACTGCGACGCCGACGCCATCCTCTCCTGACTTGTTCATGGCATACCTCCGTGATGGTTGTGGGCTTTTAGCCCGGTGGATATGGACTTCGTTCGAATAAAATGTCCAAAGAACAAAAAATCCCGGCTCATTTGGCCGGGTTCGGTTGGCTTACTTGGAGTAATCTCCTATTGATCAAGTCTTACCAAACCCAGCGCAAACTTCTTGCCGACGAGGGCAATAATGAGGGCGATAATAGCCTTGACGCTGGTTTTGATATAATTCTTAATCATATGTGGATAAATATAGCTTAAAAACAAGAAGTTGTCAACTTCTTGAGCTGACAACTTCTTGTTTTATGCTAATTTTAGCAATTACTCTAAAATCCCGTCCAAATTAACGTCGTAAAGGACCTGTTCAGCCACGAGACGATATGAAACTATTTCCTCTGGCTTGAACCAGATGGCGATTTCACGCTGCGCTTCTTCCGGCTTGTCCGAGCAGTGGATCAGATTCCGCACAGCGCGGCCATCGATACCGGCCAAATCGTAAGAATCCAAAGTCAGGTCGCCGCGGATAGTGCCGATATCGGCCGTAAGCGGCTCGGTGCCTCCGACCAAGCGGGTAACATTGGCCACGGCCTGATTGCCCTCAATGACCATGGTTACGACCGGTCCGGAAGTCATGAATTTAACCAGCTGGCCGATAATGTCGCGTCCATATTCGATTGCTTCCTTCTCTAGCGGCAGCCCCGCCTCTTTGCGCTGATTGTAAATTTTCTCTCCTTTGGCCTGAAACCAGACCTCATCCTTGTTATAATGGGTCCAGCACTGTTCTGCTGTCGGCACGACAAATTTGATACCGGAAATCTTCAGGCCGGCACGTTCGATACGGCCGATGATGTCACCGATCAAAGAGCGTTGTACTCCGTCCGGCTTGATAATGACAAAAGTCTGTTCTTTTCTTGGGTGAGCCATAATATCTATTATTTTATAAAAATTTCTTGATTTCCGAACTTATCTGCTCCGGAGTATAATTGGCCTTGACCAGATAGTCGACAGCGCCTAGCTTCTGGCCCTTTTCCCTGTCTTCGTCCGTGCCGAGGTTGGTCAGCATGATTACAGGAATCTTCTTAGTCTTCGTGTCGTCCTTTAGCTCCTCCAAAACGGAAAAACCGTCTAACTGCGGCAGGATTATATCCAAAAGGATCAAGTCCGGCTTCTCCGCCTTGGCCTCGGCCAAGGCTTCGACGCCATTAGCTGCCGTGAATATCGTGTAACCCTCGGCTTCGAGCTTGGTCTTGTACATAACGCTTAAAACCGGGTCATCCTCTACGACTAAAATGGTCTTTTTGTTCTCAGGCATATTATTTTTGATTTAATACTCGCATTATAACTATAAACCCCCGTCTAGGCAAGGGTTTCTTACGGGCCATAAGCGAAAGAAACCCGACCATCCAAATCTGTCCGCCGAATCTCGAGGCCGAGCCTTTCCAGTTTTTTCAAAACCCGACGGCTAGGATGATGATACTTATTCCCCTTTCCGACCTCGATTACTGCCGCCTTGGCCCCGAGCTGCTCAAGCCAAGCTTCGTCAAGCCCGTCATCCGATCCATGGTGGCTGATTTTGACCGTTTCTGCGCGCCAATCCGGTAATTCCTCCCTGAATCGTGCCTGCTCTTCGATTGGTGCATCGCCCAAAAAAAGCCAGCTCTTGCCTGCGCAGTCGAATCTGGCAATCAATGAATGATTATCATCCTTCTCCGCCTGGTTTGCGCCGGCCAATTCCAAGCCGCAACCAGGGCCCAAGTCTATTTTTTTCCTCCCCCTGTTCACAGCCAAGCCGACGCCCTCCGCCTTAAACCCGGACAGCACCTCTTGGACTTTCTGGCTTGGTGCTTGCCAGCTATCGAAGACTGCCTCTTTGACTTTGTAATTTTGCGCAACCGACAAAAGTCCGCCGATATGATCCTCGTGAAAATGACTTATAATTACCAAATCGATCTCTTTGGTCCAGAAAGGCAAAACCCGAGCCAATTCGCCTAAAACCGCCCGATCCGGACCGCCGTCTATCAGGATGCGCTGGCCGGATGGCGCCTGCAAGAGCGTCGCGTCACCCTGCCCGACATCTAAAAAATCAACCCTGGCCTGTGCGGGTCGATCAGATATTACCAGCAGCAAAAATAATCCAGTAGCAACGGCTGCCAAAACAGCGATCGCGATGAGCCGCCTCTTCATCAATTCTGTTTGAACTTAACCGGGACCTCGAAACTGTCATCGTGCTCAGGCAAGCCGGATGGATTATCTTTGGAAAAAATAAGAACCCCTCTATCAGTGCTAGTCGGTACGGTGAACTCCAGTACCGCCTTGAATCCGACCAGTTTTTCTGTCATCCAATCGCTTTGCGCTTGGGCAATGGCCTGGCCAAGTGCTTTGCCATCGGCATCGACAAGCTTTATGGGAAACGAAGCCTCAAAAAACCAAGTTCCATAAGCCTGGCCGCGGATCTCCAGCGGACTGGCAATGGCTGTGCCCGGTTGCGGCGACTCTACCAAGACTTTGGGCCGAGGCAGTTGGCCAGTGCTGCTCGGGGCATTTTCGGAATTATAAGTGACCCGATAGATCACCCCGGCGCCATCATCCGACAGGTACATCAGGCCGCCAGGAGATAACAGGATATCGACGGGCCGGCCCAGCGTGGACTTATTGTCTTCTAAAAGCCAACCAGTGATGAAATCTTCCGTGCCCAGATAGTTCCCCTTAGCATCGAGCTTCACCCGCACCACCTTGTAGCCGGTCGGCTTGGTGCGATTCCACGAGCCATGATAGGCTACAAGCAGATTGTACCAATAAGCTTCGGGCCACCCCTCTTCAGGCACGAAAGCCAGGCCGAGAGGCGCCGAGTGCGCCGGTATATCTATGTAGCTAGGTACTTCTGTCGGCTCCTGGCAAGGATTGCGAATATAGGTATTCTTATCAAAATCCGTATCGTGGATATTCTTGCCATAGCAGGTGGGCCAGCCGTAGTTCTTCGGTCCGCTGCCCCCAGTCTCGATGATATTGATCTCATCTGGCGGCAAGTCGTCGCCTAAGAGATCGCGCCCCATGTCCGTGGCCCACATGCGGCCGTCGACATAGCTCCATTCGAAAAAAACGGAATTGCGCAAGCCGCGAGCCGATTCCCTGACGTCGGTACCATCTGGCTTCAAAGAGAAAATTTTGGCACGCCGGTCATCCTTTTCATGGCACACGTTGCAGCTTGAACCGATCGAAACATAAAGCCGTTCGTCCGGCCCGACCTTGACCGTCCGCGTTGAATGGCCGCTGCCCGCCGGCAGCTCCATCAATTTTTTCTTATTGGTCGCCTTGAGCAGGAGCGTATCGTAATCGTAGGCGGCCAGCTGGTCGGTTTCGGCGATGAAGAGCTTGCAATCTTTGGTGCCGTTATCAGCATAGCAGCGCACGGCAACGCCGTGCGGGCTATCGAGGCCCGTCACGACTTCAACGGCTGAATCAGCTTTGGCGTCGCCGTCCTTGTCTGCCAAAGCTACGACCTTGCCAGATTTTGGCAGGCTGACCAGCAACTTGCCTGTCGGGTCATAGGCCAAAACGCGCGGGCCATCCAAATCCTTGGCAAAAATCGAAGCCGTAAACCCAGGCGGCAGTTTTAATGGCAGTTCTACTGTGGTGGTGCCGATCTGTCTCGAGCGTTCGAACAGCTCGACGATGCTGACCTTAGGGCTGCGCAACGCTAATGAAGCGCCGCGGAGATTGTGCCAATAGAAATACCCGCCCCAAGCCAAGGAGGCTAGCGTCGCCAAGAGTGAAACTGAAAGCAATAATCTTTTCATATCGATGGTTTATTCAGACAAAAAAAACAGCCGAAGCTGTTCTGCTATCGGCTGACGTCGACCCCTGATCCGAAAATCTTCTGTTTTATGACGTTCTCTAATTTGTACCTAGGATAAACATAAGCGCCACGGGCTGGCTCAAGCTTCTGTGTCGGCAGTTTGTTCTTCCCTCCGAACATGTACCAATAGAAAAAAACTGCGGAACTGGCCAGCATTAGGACGAATACCGCCGCAAGTAAGATGACATGCCAAGATGCGGGCTTGGATTGAAGCAATTTTTCCTTGGTTATCATGGAAATATTATAACATGTCAGAATAAAATCACAAAATATTCTCGCTTTCTGCTGACATCCGTTTTCTCAGCCGAAACAACAACCACGCCACGAACATATAGTATGATAATATGGCCGAACCCGACAGGCCGCTCACGTTTGTTACTGCCCAGTCTGGCCGAGCCATGAGCCGCGCGACGGCAGCATCAAAACCGGCCAACCAACCGGTCAAAAGCAGCAGTCCTTGTCCAAGGGGCAGCCAGAATGCCGCCAACGGCAACCCGACAAGGGCGATTAGCATGATTAACGGCAAGGTCCAAACGACTAGGAGATTGGCCAGGGGAGCAATCAGCGAAACCTGACCGAACGTGACTGCCAAAAGCGGCCAGACCAAAATCTGCGCCGACAAAGTCAGCCAGATTAGCTCCCTGACTTTGGGCAAAAAGCTTTTCGGCCACCAACTGATCCGATCGAACAAAGGGACAAAATATGCCACCCCCAAAAAGGCCAAGAAGCTCAATGAAAATCCCAGATCATCCCGCAACATCCGCGGACTGGCCAAAAGCATCGTAGCCGCGGCTAAGGCTAGGGCGCGAGGCAGGTCAGCCAGCCTCCCAGCAAATACTGCCAAAAGGTAAAGCGAACTCAAGATAACGGCGCGCACAGCCGAAGCTGGCCAGCCGATAAGCAGAGTATATAACCATAACGCAGCTCCAGCGATAACGACTGCCGGACGCCGTGATAACCCTGCCAGCAGGAAGAACTCCACGAACAGGGCCGCCAGTATGGTCATGTTCATGCCGGAAATGGCGACGATATGACTTAGGCCGCTGCGGCTGAAATCCGATTGTACTTCCCGGCTGATGCCTCGCTGGTCACCCAAAATCATGCCCTTAACCAAACTGGCTTGCGGCTCCGGCAAGGCGCGTCCGATCTGTCTCCGCGCCCAATCCTTGACCGCAAAAACCTGGATCCTCAACCGCTGCAGCCAAGACGTCTCGGACCGTCCGACCACACTGATCAGCGGCTGGTAACAGACGGAGTAAACACCGTCCTTAGCCAGATAACGGTCATAAGCGAAATCCTCAATCGGCCGAGGCGTCTGCAGCATACAAGACAGTTTCACTCTATTCCCATAAGCGAAGGCGGGATTCAGGTTGGTGACGGCCAGAACACGCCCATCAACCATTTTATTCTCTGGTTCCAGCAAGTATGAGACCTCGATCAATAAGCGCTGGTCTTTTTGGCTAAAGACAGGTTCGTCACCTATCGTCCCCGTCAATACGACCCTCTTCTCATTGTACCGCCATATGGATTGCTCGCTACCCGCCGGGAAGGTCAAAGAATAGCGCCAGCCGGCAAAAGCCAATAAAAAAAGCGCCGCTAGCGCATAACGGCACCTTGCTCTTGCCCACAGCCAGGATGCAAGCACTCCGACAACTGACATCACCCCCAGCCAGATGGCTTCATTGCTGGCGAGCCAATCCGGTAAATATGAAAAAACGGCGATGCCAACCACAAAAACCAAGCTTGCAGACAAGAGTAAATTAGCTGGCGTAGGCTCTATCTGGCCGAACTGCTGCCTGAACATGGCCGATAACTAATTCGCGTCGACCGATTTTCTAAGATAGGCCTCCATAAAACCGGCCAACTCGCCGTCTAACACGGCTCTGATATCGGTCATCTCGTAGTTTGTCCGGTGGTCCTTGACCATCTGATAAGGCTGCATCACGTAAGACCGGATCTGCTTGCCCCACTCCGCTTTCTGGGCCGCACCCTTGAGCCTTGATTGTTCAGCGTCCGATTCAGCTTGCTGCAGCTGATGCAGTTTGCCCAAGAGTATCTTCATCGCATTATCGCGATTCTGGTGCTGTGAGCGTTCGGTCTGACAGGAAACGACGATGCCCGTCGGCTTGTGCTTGATGCGGATAGCGCTCTCGGTCTTATTGACATTCTGTCCGCCCGGCCCGGAGGCGCGATATGTGTCGACTTCCAAATCTTCATCACGGATAACGATGTCGCTCTGCTCTGCCAACTCAGGGATAACTTCGACCAAAGCAAATGAAGTATGACGCATACCCTCGCCGTCGAACGGTGAGATGCGCACCAAGCGATGAACGCCGGACTCGCTCCGCAGATAACCGTAAGCCCAGCGGCCGGTAATCTGGATGGACACGCTCTTGATGCCGGCTTCGTTGCCCGGAGAATAATCGATGATCTCGCTCTGCCACCCTCGCTTTTCCGCGAAGCGCAGGAACATCCGCTCAAGGATTTCGGCCCAATCCTGGGCATCAACGCCACCGGTGCCGGCATGGACGGAGATAATGGCATTATTCTGGTCATATTTTCCAGAAAATAGCACCAAAAACTCGAAACCTGCCAGCTGCTCCTTGAGGTCATTGTATTGCCCTTCTATCTCCTCGTTCATACTGACATCGCCTTCCCTTTCGGCCTCAGCCGTCAACTGTTCCAAGTCAGTGATTTTAGTCTTGAGCTCCTGCCACTTTCCGGTCTCGCGTTCCAACTCTTCCACCTGCCTGCCTACCGCAACCGCCTTTTCCCTATCATTCCAAAAATCCGGCTTGCCGGTCTCCAGTTTCGCTTCGTGCAGATGTTCGATCTGCCGGTCGATATCCAAAAGGCGCCACAGCTCCAAAAGACGCTCTCGCAGTTCCTCAATTTTTTTCAATAGATTTTCCATATCGGAATGATTAGATGAATATTAAAGCCAGATAAGCGACAGCGGCAGCCACGAAAGACCACTTGATGCTGCTGGCGATCAGCAAAGCTAAAAGGTACAGAGCAATACGCCCTAAAGATATCGGCAGCTCGCGGAAAATGATGAAATCTTCGACATGGCTATCCTTGGCGTTACGATAAATCATGGAAGAGAACGGGACTGAAATCAAGACGCCGCAAAATCCGGCCACAACGCTCAAAAGATAAAAGGCGGTCTGGGTTTCAGCCGTAAAACGCGCCAGCCAAACCAAGGCCATTGATAGCGCACCGGCTCGTAGAAAAGCCCTGCCATTGCCATGGTTGGAGTATTTGCCGATGATCATCGTAAAAAGAGCCGAGCCAAGACTGAGATAAGTCGCTACGGCTCCGACCGCCATCACGTCCTTAAAAAGAAGAAACAGGAAAATGGGCAACAAATACCCTTCCACTTCACCGACAGCTGACAGCAGAGTCTCGATTGCAAAATATTTCTTGAACCGTTTGACATATTCGATGATTTTCGCGCCGCTTATTTTGACATCGACCGGGATGTGTCCGACAAACAGCAGAGGCACCGCTGATGCCATATAAAAGACGCCTGCCACGACAAAGAGCGCTTTGAAGCCGAATAAGGCGGTAATCGTTGCCCCGAAAAAAGGCAGCAGTGCCTTGGCTAAGGCTGGCAATGCCATCAAGTTGCTCACATGCTCATCGACTTTATCGTGATCTGTCGCCTTGGCGAAAATGACGTGCAAAGGAAACCAATAGAAGGCGATCTCCGCCGCACTCAAAAGAGAAATCAGATAAAATGCGTTCGGATAAGCTTTCAAATTAAAAAGCAAAAACAGATTGGCGGATAAGAACAAGAGTCTGAGCCCGATCGTCTTAGCGAAGCCGAAGCGATGTGCGAACGCTGCCGCAACCAGAAACAAGACCAAAATCGCTAGGTTATTGACTATAAAAAAATAAAAAACATCCCTAAGGCCATAGCCCAAAGTCAGAAAATAAATCGGAATAAAAACCCCGATCAATCCTCCAGCCAAACCCTCGATGGTCTGCATCAGATATAACGCTCTGCGCCAATGTTTCATATTTTTACAATACACCGATATTTTACCTCATTTTAGCCAAAAAAGCAAAAGGCGGTCAATGCCCGCCTTTTATTCTGTATCAAACATCAATTCCCCACCTTCCCGACCCAACCGAAGATATCCTCGAAGTTCTTGAGGATCAGCTGGAAGACCGATTCCTTCTGCTTGGGGGTGAGGATGGTGTAGATCTTGGAGGTGACGGTGTTGCCCGAAGAGTCGGTGGCGGTGATACGGAAGGTATAGACCTGGCCGGAGTCGAACTTGGTGACCACGGCCACGTGCTTTCGGGAGTAGGTAGTCTCGGCTGGGGTCTTGTCCGGGAACTCCTTGTCGTCGGTGACTACGCCCTTGATATATTGGACCTGGCCGATGGTCGGCTCGTTGGTCTGCCAGGAGACGATGGTCTGGACTTTCAGCTGCTTTC